>CAMPCG010000011.1 GCA_946644025.1 uncultured Prevotellaceae bacterium
GAGATTGTTACCTCTGCGGGAGCAATTTGTTCTCCATTTATAGAGGAAAGATACAATAAAATCTTGAACTGACAAAAATAAGCGGAAGGAAAAAGAGAACGCACTTGACATGCACCCTCAACTAGTAACACGCATAGTACATCCTATTAGCAGCAACGAACCATAATCCATCCTCCATCACACGTTTTGTGTCACTCCAAGTCTCATACGCTCGCTGAATTCTGTAATTCACAAGATCTTGACGAGCCAAATCGCTCATACTCATAATTCAATGCCGTCTCTTAATACGTTTTGGTAAAAAGGGGTATTTGCACGTCTAGCCCAGTCTTCAAGAGTAAATTGTTTGACACTAAAATACTCGCCCATACTCCATCCCAGCTCAACAAAAGGGAAAGCATAACGGTCGAAATCCTCAAGAGTAACCCTGTCCTTTTTAAGTAACATTACAAAATCCCAGTCAGATTCTGCATGGGCATCACCTCGTGCCTGTGAACCGAACAAAATCATCTTGGCAGAAGGAACCACTTGATTCCTTAGTTGTCTTACTTGATTGATTACATCCTCTCGATGGGAACCTGATGAAGTATTCATTGTTCGTCTATTATTACCGATGCAAAGATAATACTTTATTCTGAATTGACAAAATAAATTAGCAAAAAGAGGGTACATATCGTATGTACCCTCTTAATTATTAATCAGTAAGTAGTGATTTCTTACTTCACAATCATCTTCTTGCCGTCGCGGATGATGAGGCCCTTAGCGTTGTTCACGCGGATACCCTGGAGGTTGTAAGCGGGAGCCTCGCTGCCAGCGGTCTGAATCTCGTTGATGCCAACGGTCTCCTTGTTGATGCCGAACGTGCAGTCGCCGAAGATGCTGGCGCCGTCCTTCATACCAACAGAAACGTTATTAACATTGGTCAGGCCCTGAACGCCAATCTTGCCAGTATCTGCTACATCAGCAATAGCCTTAATAGAAATAGTGCAGAGAGTAGCACCGGTAGTCTTAACGAAAGGAACCTTGTCGTCCTGGTCGATGAGAACGAAGAGCAGACCGCCGTCGGTCTTCTGCTTGACACTAACGTAGCCGTTGTCTGCATCATCTGCACTCCAAGCACCGTCAGTAAGCTCCTCTACGTCAACATTCTTCTTGAGAGACTTTGCAGAAGCCGCATCCTGATCGGCTTTGGTATCATACTCGGCAAGGATAATTCCGTCGGGAAGATAGAGAGAGAAGTTAGCTCCGCAGAGTGCAGGTGCACCAGCTTCAAGCTCATAGTTCAGCTTCACTGCCAGATCCTTGGTCTCACCGTTAGCGATCGTAATGTCGTCGGCGGTAATGGGAACGAGATCCTGTGCCATGGCTGAGCTGGCGAATGCAAGCATAGCAGCCATCATTGAAAGTTTAAATGTCTTCATAATTTTAAAATTTTAAAATTGTTAATAAATAAAGTTGTTATTAATAAGAGTTCGCTTTAAGTAAATTCGGTTTAACGAATCCATGTATTCTACTTTTATTTTCCCTCGGCCATAAGAGTGATGATGGTCGAAATGTCTGCCACGTCTACTGAGCCGTCCTTATTGACGTCGGCTGCGGGGTTGTTGCTGCCATCGGCCATAATGGAGATGACGTTCGAGATATCGGCCACGTCTATAGCACCGTCTCCGTTTACGTCGCCCTTAGGCTGCTCTCCGCTGGCGGGAGCAACGATGAGCTCGGTGATGAAGAGGAACTCGGTTCCAATCTCCAATGTTTCTGCTTCAAGCTGTTCTCTCATCTCATCGGACATTTCCATTCCGCTGCTCTCCACGCCCTTGATTCGTACTGCTGCGCCGGCCTTCAGCTCGGGCAGTGCAATCTCAACGGGATACCACGTATTGGTTGACGACTTTCCGGTCATGTCGAATGTTCCGGCTTCTGTCCATGTGGTGCCGTCGGTGGTGTACTCCACGGCGTAGGTGTTGTAAGGAATGTTGTCGGATGCCACAAAGAATTTCAGCTTGCTTGCGGCGATGTCTTCATTGACATTGATGATGAGGTAGTCGGCCTTTCCTTCTGCCCCGAGGTTGAACTGCGTGGTGGGTGTGGTGATGAGGAAGCAGTTGCGCACGTCGCCGCTGACCTTGTTGTTACGTGTCTGTATGGCCTGCTTTGCTCCGTCGTAGGCAGCGCAGCCCTCTTCGCCCGTCTTGTACTCGCCGGTCTCCTCGCCTTCGGGTATGACGTAGCGTGCATAGTCGAGGGTGAGTCCGCCGCCATAATTGGTAGCCACGGGAGGTGTCAGCACGACGTTGTTGCGCTCAATGTTGTCGAGGTTCCACACGGCGATGTAGTCCATCTCCTCGAAAGTGGCCTTGATGTCGAGGTTATCCTCCAGTGTGATGGTGATGACGGGCTCGGTCATGCCGTTGCTCCATCCCTTGAAGGTGTTGAGCGTTCCGTTGCAGTCGGCGGTAAGTGTGACCTCGTCGCCCGACATGTAGGCATCCTTTACAGGCGAGACGATGACTCTTGCACTCTTCGAACCTTCCACTCCGACGGTGAGGGTGACGACCTTGATGACCTGGTCGGTGTAGTTTCTCGTGTCGCCGAGGGGAGCGCCGTTCTTACCGGCGGTCTTGGCGGGATTGCTGTTGCTAATCTGGAAGAAGTCGTTCTTCACGTCGGCGAAGTCGGTCCATGCGAAGGGCACGTCCTCCATGGTGAGTGAGCTGAACTCGGCCTCCTCGTTCTCGTCGTCGCCGATAGGAATGATGTTGCCCAAGTCGATGGCGTCAGCCATATTCTGATACTTATAGCCGAAGAGCATGTTGTTCTCCATCTGGATGAGTCCGCCCTGAATGCCGGTGAGCACGACACCCTTGTCAATGCGCTCCTGCAGCTCTTCCTGCGTGAGCGAGCGGCACTCTAATTCTTCACCGGTCTTGGTGTTAGTCCACGTTTGGCCTTCGACGTCATGCACATCCTTGTTGTCGTTCTGGCGTCCGTTCATCTCGTCAACCCAGTTGGGCTGCAGGATGATGTTGTTCTTGATGTGGAACTCAGAGTCTGACTGCACGCCGGTGCCGAAGTTGAGCAGCGAAGCGCGGCTGTAGGCGCAGACGGTGTTGTTCTCGAACACGAACTTGATGGCCTGGAGTCCTGCGTTTTCGCTGATGTTGCCGAAGCTGACGAGGCTGTTCAGATAGGTGAGGTCATAGAACGTGTTGTTCTTGAAGGTCATTTCTCCCACGGGCTGTGCCATGTAGATGGCCGGCATGGCGTCGTACTGACGGAAGCCATTGTGCATCGAGCAGTTCTCCATGCGGAACACTTTCAGCGTGCCTGCTCCCGTGAAGTCTTCGCCGGCGCCGTTCACCTCGCCGCGATAGAGCGAGCGGCAGAGCTCGGTCAGCTCGCAGTTCACGAATTCGAGCGTGTCAATATAGTGCTTGTTGGCATCCTTGAAGTTCATGAGGTGCTTGGAGTTGCCCCAAATGCCCTGTGACTGCATCAGTCGCAAGTTTTCGTAGTGGAGTGAGAATCCGTCGGACTCGGTGTTGTTGGCGGGTATCTGCATCTCCATTCTCAGGGTAGACTTGCCCTCGTCGGTATCTACACCTATAAAATGAATATTGCGCAACGTAGGCTGCATCGGGCCGCTTGCGTCGTTCTTCAGCGTGCCTGCATTAACGTCTCCAGTAATGTAAACGTAGGCTGCGCTACCGGCTGGAAGAGCAGCAATCTGAGCGAGTGCATCGGTGAACTCGTTCTTGTTAGTTACATCGTAACGGTTTTGAGCATACACGCCCGAAGCGAGGGCCATAGCACAAATGAGAGTAAAGGCTTTCTTCATATTATAGTTGTAGTTTTGGTATTGCTTCATTGATAATTCGGTGCAAAGATAGTGATTAAAATCGAAAGTGGCACACGTTTTTCTGTTAATATATTTAAAAATGTTGTTTTATGTCAGTTTTTACAGGTTTTGTACGATTTTGTCTTCCTGGGGCTGAGCCGTGCAGAGTCTGGGTCTGAGCCGTGCGAAGTCTGGGTCTGAGCCGTGCGATGTCTGGGTCTGAGCCGTTGAAAGGTTGTCTTTGCCCGTATTTTTAACAGGGAGAGGATGGTGGGGATCTGCAAACGCCGTCGTGGTTTGTACAAACGCCGACGTGGTTTGTACGAACGCCGACGTGGTTTGTACAGACACCGACGTGGTTTGTAAAAATGCCGACGAACGTTTAGTCTTTGAGGTCCCAGCTGATGAAGTATCCGTCGTTGTTGATGCTGGCCCGTACTTTTGCCTGTGTGGCAGCCGGGTACTTGGGTGCTATGCGCTTGACGACGCTGTCGCAGGCAGCGCTCCGGTCTCCTCGCCCGGCGTTGCTCCACCGGTCGGCCATCTTGCATAGATAGCTGTAGGCTTTTCCCTCGGCGAGGTACTCCTTGAGGTATTCGTCGGCTATGGCCCAGTCGTAGCGCTGCTTGAGCTGCAGGTCGGTGAGTCCCTCTGCTGCCGGCTCGCCGGGTATGGGCAGGTCGTGGAGTGTGCCGTGAGCCGCTCCTGCAATGCCAGCGTTTCCGCTGCCTCGGGGGTTGGCTGTTGGTGTGGACGACGAGGGCGTGTCGCCTCCCAGCCACACGTTGTACTTGGGGTGCCAGTAGTCGGTGTCTTCGGGCATCTTCTTGTCGGGGAAGCGGTTGGCAATGCCGTCGTTGAGCAGGCATCGCGCCACGTCGTAGTGGCCCAGGTGAGTCTCGGCCTCGGCCAGGAGGAAGTGGAAGTCGTGGCCGCGGAAGGTGGGTATGGTGGGCTCAATCTTGAAGAGGTCCTTGCCGTCGCCGATGTATCCGTAGGTGCCGAACTGGTAGCCGCTTGTGGCGGCCTGGGTGTTGGTGTGGTAGGCTTTGTAGTAGTACTTCGAGACGCAGTCCTGCCCGCCGAGGGTGTTCATGACAATCTTCTGGTCGATGGAGCGTATGTCGTACTCGTTGTAGAGGGCCTTGCCGTAGTCTGAGGGCCTGAGGTAGAAGGCGTCGTCGCTGGGGTACTCGGGGCAGAGGTACTGCACGATGCGGTTGCGCTGGTGCTGCTGGTAGTTGTAGATGATTCCGCTGACGACCTGGGTCTTGAGGCCGATGCCCTCGGTGGGGAAGATGTCGAGGTAGGCAAACCACTGCTGGCGTATGCCTGCGGTGAGGTCGCACATCTGGTAGACGTTAGGCAGCGCGTAGCGGTAGTCGTCGATGCTGCGGCCGTTGTCGCCGATGAGGTTGAATCCCGGTATGGGGAAGTTGGGGTAGTTGGTCTCCTCTCCGCCGAAGGGGAAGGTGTAGATGGAGTAGAGATAGTCGAGGATGGTGTTGCGTATCTCGGCCCAGTAGGGTTGTGCCGCCTCTTCCGAGAGGTAGTTGCAGAGCCATGAGGTGAACTCCATCCGCATGATCATGGCCGGGGGCGTGAGGTATTGCCAGGTGATGTAGGGAGCCTGCTCCTTGTTCTCAGGGTCGAGCCACTCCCACCACTTCATGAGTGCCACGCGGCTGCCGTTGGCGTCGAGGTATGTCTCGTCAGCGGGTATGTACATGCCGTCTACGGTGATGCCGTCCTTGAGCAGGGCTATGGCCTTCTCGGCCAGCAGCTTCATGTCGCACTTGGTGAAGACGCTGGCATCGCTGAGGTCCTTCTTCTCGGTGAGGGGGTCGTCGAACCAGTATGCCTGTCCGTAGATGCGCCCGAGCTGGAGGTAGGCCCACGCTTTGATGCGGAGGGTGCTGCTGAGCAGGGGGACGATGAATCCCTCGGCCTCCTCGCTGATGGCGCCCTTGTGTGACTGGTGGTACTGGCCCATCTTGGCGATGTAGTCGTTGCAGGCAATGACGATGGCGTAGTAGCAGGTGGGGTCGGCGTAGGGGTTGCCGTCGGTGGGGTCGTAGTTGTATATCTGCTTCAGCTCGTCGGGTGCGTTCTCGGTAGTCTCGAGGATGTTGGCGCGGGTGTCGGTGAGCCAGATGGCATGGTCGCCGGCCTCCTGCACCTTGTTGAGTATGCCGAGCATACCCTTGTAGACCTCGTCCTCGCGGTCGATGTAGTCTTCCTCGTTGATGACACTGCTGGGGTCGGTGTCGAAATAGTCGGAGCAGGAGGAGGTAAAGAACAAGCAGGCGAACAAAAGACCCACCCCCCAGCCCCTCCCTGTGGGGGAGGGGAGTAGATAGTTACTCACCTTATATAAGAATGTCTTTTTCATAGTTATTTTCTATTTTTTTATATTTACATGCTGTATTGTAACCACTCCCCTCCCTCACAGGGAGGGGCTGGGGGGAGGGTCCCTTAGAAGTTTAAGTTAAATCCTATTTTCACGGTGAGTGGCAGGGTGACCTTGGCGTAGTCGAATCCGCGCAGCGACTCGTCGTAGCTGTAGGCGAACTCGGGGTCTCCGCCGAGGTACTTCGTCAGGGTGAAGAGGTTCTCGGCGGCGACGTAGACATTGCCCGAACGGATGAAGGAGAAGAGCTTGTCGAAACCGTAGGCCAGCCGCACGGAGCGCAGCTTGATGTAGTCGCCCTTCTCTATCCAGCGGTCGCTGAACAGGTTGTTGCCGATGGCGTCGCCATAGCTGGCACGCGGCATCGAGGTCTCCTGTCCCTCCACCTGCCAGCGGTTGAGCACCGAGGTGGTCTGGTTGTAGAAGGTCTGCATCGACTCGGCGTCGCGGCGGGTGGCGTTGTAGACCTTCCCCCCGAGGGTGTAGCCGAAGTTGGCGTCGAGGGTGACGTGCTTGTAGCGCAGCATGAGGTTGATGCCTCCGAAGAGCTTGGGCATGGTGCTGCCGAGGGAGACGCGGTCGTTGGCGTCGATGATGTGGTCGTCGTTCTGGTCGATGAAGCGCACGTCGCCGGCCTGGAAGGCGTCGCCGCTGCTGTTGACGAAGCCGTCGGCCAGTGCCTCGGCGGTGGTGGCGTAGACGCCGGCGGTCTGGTAGCCGTAGAACTCGTAGGGCTTCTGACCCACGGCCATGAGCACCTGTGCGTCGTCGCCGTTGAAGCCCGTATATTTAATAAGGTAGGAGTCGGGGCCTCCGAGCGACTTAATCTTGCTGCGCAGGGTGGTGGCGTTGGCGGCGATGACGAGGTCGAAGTCGCGCGTCTGTATGGGGGCCACGCGCAGCGAGAGCTCCAGTCCCTGGCCGGTAATCTTGCCGAGGTTCTCGTAGTAGTCGGTGGAACCGTAGACGGCCGACACGCCATTGTTGAGCAGCAGGTCGTAGTTCTCGGCCACGTAGACGGCGGCTCCGAGGTCGAGGCGGCCGTTGAAGAGCGACGCCTCGAGTCCGAGGTCGAGCTGGCGCTTCTTCTCCCAGGTGAGCTTGGTGTTGGGCATGTTGGCGCGGGTGATGGTGCCGATGCCGTACTCGGAGAACACGCCCGAGACGTAGTAGTTCTTTCCGTAGTTTGACGAGAAGCGGCTGTTGCCCGACATGCTGGCCTCGAAGGTGACATTCAGACGGTCGAAGAGCGAGGGCAGGGCGCCAGTGTTGGCAGCGAAGAACGTCACTCCTGCCGAGGGGAAGACGCCGAAGCGGGTGGCGTCGTCGCCCGAGACGCTGGTGCCGTCGACGGCCAGTCCGGCCTGTGCGCGAAGGATGCGGTTCCAGGTGTAGTCGGCGTGGAGCGAGTAGCCCATGTAGTTCCACTCCAGGTTGTCGCCCGTCGAGGTCTTCTCGTCGTTGGTGTTGTCGAGGGTCGTCTGGTAGTCGTTGGCGGTGTTGTAGCCGCTGCTCCAGTCGTACTCCACGTTGCGGCGCATGAGCCGTGCCGTGGCGAGGGCGTTCAGCTCGTGAATCTTGTTGAACGTGCGGTGGTAGTCGCCCTGCAGCTGGTAGGTGTTCATGGTCTGGCGTATGACGCCGTTGGAGACTTGGTTGCGCCCTGTGCCATAGAGCTGGGGTATGATGGCCTGGTTGGAGACGCCGGGAATGAACATGGTCTCCTCGGTGTAGTTGTAGTAGATGCCTACAAGTGCCGAGAGGCGCAGGTAGTCGTTGGCCTTGAAGTTGAGGCCCAGCTGTGCGTTGGCGTCGTAGATTTTGTCTGTGCCCTCGGCGGTGTTGACCAGTGCGAGGGGGTTGGAGACGTTGTTATAGGCGGTGTAGGGTATGCTGTTCACCTGCCATGCGTCGTACTTGGCGTAGGTGGAGAGCAGCGAGCCGTCGGTCTGCTTGGCGTAGGGGCTCACCTGGGGCATGGAGCGCTGGGCGGCAAGCAGGGGGTTCACCTCGGGGCGCATACCCTGGTGGAGCAGGTCACTGTTGACGTAGGCCAGCCCCACGTTGGCGGTGATGTCAATCTTACGGCTGACGGTCACGTCGCTCGAGATGAGGGTGTGGTAGCGGTCGCTCTTGGTGTTGCGCAGCGTGCCGTTGTTGCGGGTGTAGCCGAAGGAGATGTTGTACTTGGCTATCTCGTCGCCTCCCTCCACGCGGAAGATGTTCTCGGTCTGGAACCCGCGGCGGGGGATTTCCTTCATCCAGTCGGTGTTCTCGTTAAAGAGGTAGGAATTGAGGTTGTCCGAGTTCTGCAGGAAGGGGTAGTCGGCAGTGAGGGCGGTGAACGAGGGGTACTTCGTCATGCCGATGGCACCGAGGTATGAGCGGTACTGGGTGGCGTCCATCATGGGCAGGGTGGAGCCCTTGAAGCTGATGCCGTACTGTCCGCTGAAGGAGATGCGGGTGTCGAGGTTGTCGCTGGTGGCCTGCTGCGTCTCAATCATCAGCACGCCGTTGGAGCCGAGCGAGCCGTACATGGCGGCGTCGGCACCCTTGAGGACGGTGACGCTGCGTATGTCCTTGGGCGAGTAGCCGAAGAGCATGTCGCGCGAGTAGCCGTTGATGATGCCCGACAGCTCGCGCTGGCCGAAGTAGGGCACGCCGTTGATGACGATGAGCGGCGCATTGTCGGCCACGAAGGAGTGTATGCCGCGTATGTTCATGTAGGTACCCTCGCCGGGCATTCCGCTCTTCTCGACGACCTGTAGGCCGGCGGCCTGGTCGCGCAGGGCGGCGCCGACGGACAGCTTCTGGCTGAAGTCCTTGGTCTGCACACCGCTGACGGTGACGGGGCGCTCGTCGCGCGTGAGCGTTCCGTAGGCAGTCTCGGCCTTGCCGTCGTAGAGGGCCTCCTGAAGCGGGGTGAGGGTAACCTGGAAGTTGCTCCCGTCTTTCTTCTTCAGCAGCCGAAGGGGCAGGGTGCGCTCGTAGTAGCCGTCGGCCTTGACGGTGACGATGGCGTCACGGTCGGCAGTCTCGAGGGTGAAGGCACCGCTGTCGTCGGTGACGACCGAGGTCTTCTCGCCAACGACGGTGACGATGGCTCCGCCGACAGGCTGGCCGTTAAGGGCCTTCACCTGAGAGGAGACGGCGGTCTGGGCGAAGGCAGGGCTTGGCAGGGCTGCAACAATGTTGCAGCATAGCAGACAAGCAAGGAGATGCTTTATGTTCATGGCAGTCATAGTTTTCAATCTTCTATTTCTTGAGGGCGGGAAAGCCCGCGCTCCTCAATTATCAATCATCAATAGTTGTTGTGCGTGGGTCGGAGGCACCAGTGGTACATGAAGAGCTGGAACTTGTTTCCGGAGTCGCCAGCCGCTGTGGAGCGTATGACTGAGCGGTAGGCCATGTCGCTGGACTCCACCCTGATGCGGAAGTTTCCGCTACGCTTCATGTTGACGATGCCCACGGTGTAACCGTCGGTGTCGTAGGCGGCCACGTTGGCGTCGTACTCCCGCCAGTCGTCGGGGTCGAATCCCTCGGGATATCCGGGAGCCATGATGCCGTAGGTGGGAATGTCGTTGGCTATTCGGTCGGCGTTCATCACGTCGGCGCGTCCCTCCCATACAAAGTCGCCGTTGAAGTAGATGCTGATGCGGTAGGTGGTGGTACGCTCGAAGCCCATGCGCAGGTAGTACTCTCCGGCGGGCAGGTTCACGGGCAGGGCCAGGTCGTTCTTGGCGTCGTAGACCAGTCCCTTGTACTCCACGGCGACGGTAAGCGAGTCGTCGATGGCATCGTCGGTGGGGCAGGCCGAAAGCAGGTTGTAGTCGATGATGGGCCAGCCGTACTTATAGAGCGCGTCGTAGCTGGCGAGCGTGGAGATGCTGGTGGCGAAGAGTCCGAGGTTGGTCCAGTCGAAGTACTCCTGCATCATGCTCTCGTCGTTGCGTATGTTGGCTGCGTCCCATATCTGGTAGAAGCGTGTCTTCACACGGTAGATGACGACGTGGTTGGGAATCTTCAGGTTGGTGCAGTAGTAGGCGTAACCGTTGGAGAGGTTGACGCGGTTGTTCGTGTCTACGGTCTGCACGGAGGGCCGCCACCAGGTGTCCTCGGCAGCCTTGTAGGTGGTGAGGTCGGCCACCTGGTCTACCACCATCTTGTGGCCTCCCACGGTGGTGAAGTCTGCTGCGCCGGCGCTTACCTGGCTGGTCTCGAGGCGCTTGTCGGAGAAACAGGCGCGCACAATCCACTCCTCGAACTTCTCGCGGTCGGCCTCCGTGGCCTGTCGGTTGAGCCACGAGGGAATGCTGTCGAGGGCGCTGCGCACGGCGCGCTCCACCAGCTCGTTGTTGGGGATGAACATGGTGGTGACGTAGTTCTCGTCGCGCATGTTCCACTGCTCTACGCCGCCGCTGGTGTAGCGGTCCATGAGCGTGTTTCGCGTCACCCAGACGGTGTCGTAGACCACCTCGCCGGCCTGGTTCACGCCCGTGGCGGCCGAGTGCTCGCGGTCGAACACGCGCTGCTCGTACTTGGCCACGAGGCCCTTGAACAGGGAGTAGTCGTCGCCCAGCTGCTTGAGGTATTCATAGACCGAGGGGCGCACGGGGAGCACGCCCTCGATGATGTAGACATAGCCGTTGCGGGTCTTGACGGTCTTCTCGATGCTGGCGCCGTCGATGGTCAGGCCCTCGCCCTCGCCGTAAATCCAGAGGGTCTTGCCGGCGCGGTTATTGATGCCGAAGCCGTCACGCAGCTCAGAGGGGCTGACGGCGATGTCGCTGATGCAGTTGTTGGCGAAGGACACCGGGTCGGCAATGATTTCCCCGTCAAGGACGCTGTTCTTGGAGACCACGAAGGTGTACTCCTTGTCGGGCGAGGAGACGTCCAAGGCCCCTGCCTGGCGGAAAATGCCGGCGATGGTGGAGAGCTGGCCGTTGGAGTTGATGTAGGACACGATGTCTCCGTCGTATACTTCGGCCTCGGAGGCGGTGACGGCAGCCTCGTCGTAGTGGTCGTCCCAGTCGGAGCAGGAGGCTGTCGTTGCACCGACAGCAAGGCACAGAAGGCTGAGACGCAGTGCCGTGGTGACTGCGGCGATGCCGCAGTGTACGGGACGGAGAGCGGCTTTTGCTATGTGTTTTGTAGTCATAATCGTTGGTTTCTCTTGGTCTGAAAATTCTTGCTGGGGGTTGAGCCGTCCAAACTTTTTTGGGGGGAGAAAGCCTTAGATGGGAACGAACTCCAGATAGTCGAGCGAGAGGTGGTAATTGCTGTTGTTCTTGGCCTCCACGTCCATGAGGGTAATCTTGAAGGTGTGGCTGCCCGAGCCTTCAAACTCCAGACTGCCGTAGACGGTGGTCTCGCCGAGCTGGTAGCGCGGCAGACGCTTCATGCCCTTATACATATAGCTCATGGTGGAGTGGTCGTCGAGCTCGAAGCGCACGAGGGTACCGCTGTTGATGAAGTTGTTGTGGTTAATGTCCTTGCAGTAGTGCAGCACCACCTTGTAGCGCCCGGCGATGATGGTGGGCGTGGTGAACTGTATCCACCCGGCGAAGCCCAGGTTGAGCACCATGAAGTTGTCCATGTAGGCACCGTACTGGGGAGAATCGCCCGAGAGGGCGTCCTTCTTGTAGCCCACGCGGCGGTAGGTGTTGGTGCGGGCCTTCGACTCGTTGGCCAGGTAGGTGAACGAGCTGATGGTGCCGAAGTTGCCGTCGAAGTGCTCCTCGGAGAGGTCTACGTCGCGCATGGTGTTGTCGATGGGCGTGGAGAACACGTTACCGAGGCTGTTGGCTGCTCCCCAGGCGTTGACGTAGGTAATGATGTCGGGCTGGTTGAGGAAGTCCCACACCACGCGGACGGGCTTGGGATGATAGACGGGCATGACGCTGCCCACGCGGTGGATGAGTCCGTTGCGAGCCTGGATATTGGTGCGCACAAAGGGTATCTCGTTGTTGATGAAGTCCTGGCCGGCGGCACGGCTGACGGTGATGGCCTGGCCGGAGAGCTGAGTGTCGTAGATGCGTATCTCGGCGTCGGCCTCGGGGTCATCGCTCTCGTAGGCGAGCAGCTGGTCCTTGGTGTATTGGCGCGGCAGGAAGTGGTACTTGACGTAATTGGAAAGGTCGGCATCGGACTCGTTGTCGCTGTGCGCGGCAAGGTAGGAGCGCAGGGAGGCCACATCGCTGATGCCCGCTGCCTGATAGACGCTGTTGGGCACGGCCAGGCAGGTGAAGGCGTAGTTGGTCACGACGGTGCCGCTGAGGGTGTAGCTCACACGGCTCACAAGCGAGGCGATGCTGTCGTAGCCACACTCGCGCACGGCCTGGGCGAAGATGCCATAGGTCTCACGGTCGGCATCGAGACGGTCCATGATGGTCTCGACGAGCGGCTCGATGACGTCGTCCATCTCGTAGAGCACGGCGTTGGCACAGGTGGTGGCGGTGAAGTTGCCCAGCTTGGCCTGGTTGTTGAAGAAGATGGAGTCGGCACTCAGGACGACGTCGTCGTGGCGCTGGGCGTCGTCCACGTCGGTCTCGATGCGCCCGTAGCGCACACTGAGGTTCGTGCCCATGAGGGTGGTGTCGGGAATCTCCTGGCCACGCTCCACGTAGGCACGGCCCTGGTCGGCGTAGGTGTCGAGCTGCGTGTCGGAGAGACTGGCTTTAATAATATGTACACGTACTATATTTTTAGCATAGTCCACAGACAGCTCGTCTACACGCGTCACCCCCTGCTCGGCAAGGAAGCGCTCCATCGCCTCGTTGTTGGGACAGAACACCGTCGCCTTTATCGACCCGTCCTTCAGCGCGTTGTAGTAGTCGGCGTGCTTGAGCAGCTCTATCCAGAGGGAATACTGCTGGGCGTCGCGCTCCAGGATGTCGGTGGCCGACATCTCCGCCTCCAGCGTGGTGGGCGTCAGGAAGAGGCTGCCCTCGTTGGGGTCGCTACAAGAAGTGATAAGCGAAAGGTGAGAAGTGAGAAGTGCTGCGCACGTCATCCACTTCACCATTTTATTTATGCTTTTCGTAACCATAACTATGTACAATGAATAATGAACGATGAACTGTCCTACTGGTAGCTGGGGCTGGGGTTTTGCACCAGGAGCGAGTTGGTGCTTATCTCCGTGGCGTTGATGGGCAGGTACCAGGCGTCGGTGTCGCTGAGTGCGGTCCTAATCTTTGACTCGCCGATGCCCCGGTTGAATGTCACCACGTTGTTGATGAAGAGCTGCTTGAAGTTGCACTCTCCGCTGGGGTCTGTGTAGCGGCCCATGCGCAGCATGTCGTACCATGCCTTTCCTTCGCCAGCCAGCTCCATCAGCCGCTCGTGGAGCACTCCCTTGTCCATGAGGTCGTAGAGGCTGGAGTTGACGTCCACGTTGGCGTCGCCCAGGTTCGTGCGGTGGCGTATCTGGTTGATGATGGCGATGGCGGCCAGCTTGTCGGCCTCGTTCTTCCCAGCCTGGCGCATGATGAGGGCCTCGGCCTTCATCAGCATCACGTCGGCCACGCGGTAGATGATGTAGTTGCAGTCCCAGTCCTGCACCGACATGCGGCGGGTGTTGTAGCTCGTGCCGCCGTAGTATTTCCATACGTATGCGTTGTTGGCGTTCTCGATGGCG
This sequence comes from uncultured Prevotellaceae bacterium, assembly GCA_946644025.1. Next base: position 13,882 of record CAMPCG010000011.1, read on the forward strand.
GCCTGGTCGGTGACGTAGCTGCCGTACATCATGCGTCCGTACACCTCGTTGTCGGTGATGACGTAGTTGTAGCGTTCTAGAAGGTTCTGCTGCTCAATGCGGAACTGCTCCAACATTCCCTGCGAGTACTGGTACTTGTAGCCCGTCTGGTTGGGGTCGAAGCTGGTGGTGAGCGTGTTTGTCTGAGGCTGTCCGCCCGAGAGCTTGCTGTAGCTCCACTGCACCTCGTAGATGCTCTCGTTGGAGTTTCCGGGGTTGAACATCGAGAACCAGCTGCTGTGTGTCGGTGTGCTGAGGAAGCGCGGTGCCGAGGGCGAGGTGCTCTCGAGGATGGCGTTGGCCCAGTTGATGGCCTCGTCGAAGTCCTGGCTCCACAGGCACACGTCGGCCATCAGGGCGTAGAGGGCCCATTTCGTGGCGCGGCCCTTCGTCTCCCACGTGGTGTTGAACTTCTCCTTGGCGGCATCCATGCCGATGGCCGTCTTCAGGTCACTCTTTATCTGGGCGACAATCTCGGCCTCGGTGCTCTTGGCCACGTTGAAGGTCAGCTCGTCGGTCTCGAAGGGCTCGGTGATGAGCGGTGCGTCGCGCCAGTTGCGCACGATGTAGAAATAGGCCAGCGCACGCAGCCAGTAGGCCTCGCAGTGGTGGCTGTTCAGCTCCTCCTGGGTGTAGGTGTCGTCGACGGACAGGGTCTTGGCGGCATTCTTCAGCACGAGGTTGGCGCTGTTGATAATCTTGTACATGGGTGTCCACTTGGTGAGCGTCTTCTCCGTGGGCTTTATCTCGAAGCGCTGCAGGGTGTTGCTGCCGCGGGCAGAGACGCAGCCGGCACGCAGCTCGCCCCAGGGGATGAGGTGGGTCTCGACGGCCTCGCGCAGGTAGTAGTAGCCGGCCAGCAGCGTGGCGTCGACCTCTTGCTTTGAGCCCCAGTACTCGTCGGTGGGCTGCACGTTCTCAGGGTATATCTCCAGGTAGTCGGAACAACTGGTGAGGGCTGCAACAATGTTGCAGCATAGGAGACAGGCAATGGCTATTTTCTTTTTCATTATGACTATGGGCTATGAGCGATAAAGTGTTGATTAGAAGTTGACGGTGATGCCCATCGAGACTCGGCGCGAGCGCGGTGTCTGCGAGTTGTCCACGGCGAGGTCGGTAATCTTGCTGGGCATGGTGACCTCGGGGTCCTGTCCGGTATAGTCGGAGAAGGTGAAGAGGTCGTAGCCGGTGAGGAACATGCTGAGGCTGTTCACCGAGAGGCTCTTGCAGATGCTCTTGGGGAAGGTGTAGTTCAGCGACAGCGTCTTCAGTCGCAGGAAGGAGCAGTCCTCGACAAACCTGTCTGAGCCCATGTAGTTCAGTCCGTAGTTGTAGAGTGCGCGTGGTATGTCGGTGTCCACGTCGGCCTCTGTGCGCCAGCGTCGCAGCACTGCCGTCGACTGGTTGTCGCGGTTATACATGGCCTCGGCGTTCATGCGTGCCTGGTTGATAATCTTCTGACCCAGGCGGTAGTGCAGGAACACGGTCATGCCCCACTGCTTGTACTTCAGGGTGAAGCCTCCGCCGCCCGATACCACGGGGTTGTAGTTGCCCAGGTAGACGATGTCGTTCTTGTCGATGCGTCCGTCGTGGTTGATGTCCTCGTACTTCGCGTCGCCGGGGAAGCAGCGTATGTTGCTGTTGTACATGATGAGCGGCTGTCCCTGCAGGTCGGTCATGACCTTGCCGTCGGCGTCGCGTGCGTAGGTGTCGGCCAGGTTGTGATAGACGCCGAGGTAGCGGAATCCGAAGAAGGAGCCTACGGAAGTGCCGCTCAGTATCTTCGTGTTGTACACGCCGTTGGCCACCTGCGGGTCTTCCGACGACATGTTCTCGGGCAGCTCGATGATGGTGTTGATGTTGCGGTTGATGTTCCAGTTGACGCTGAGGTTCCAGTCCTTCGACTTGATTACCTGTGCGTCGATACGGAACTCCCATCCCTCGTTGCGCATCTTTCCGCTGTTCCAATACTTAATCTGGGGCGAGGGGTAGCCCATGTATTCTGGTACGACGACGTTCTTTTGCAGCAGGTCCTTGGTGTTCTTGCGGTACCAGTCGAAGGTGACGTTGATGCGCCCGTCGAGGAAGTTGATGTCCGTTCCGAGGTTGATTTCCCTCGACGTCTCCCACTTCAGCTTGTTGAGCTGCATGGTTGCCGACGTGATGGCTGCCCCGTCCATGTAGTTACCGATGGCAGAGTATGTGCCGACGTAGGGCGACGTGCCCGACGGCGCGTTTCCGCTGGTGCCGTAGCTGGCACGCAGCTTCCACTCGGTGAGTATCTCCTCGGAGAGCCACTTGCGCATGAACTTCTCGTCGGCCAGCTGCCAGCTGACGCCCACTGAGGGGAACAGTCCCCATCGGTTGTCCTTGCCGAGGCTGGACTTACCCTCGTAGTTCACGGTGGCGTTGACGGTGTAGCGGTCCAGCAGTGTATAGACGAACGAGCCGATGCCCGAGAGGGTGGCCACCTCGCTGTCGCCGCTGCCCTGCGAGAGGAGCACGCCGCCGCCCGATGCCGGGTCGGCGATGGCGGCCGACGCCATGTTGTAGCGCGTGGAGGCATTGGTCGACGAGCGGCTCTGCTGCGTGCGCCACAGGCCCGTGGCCACCACCTGGTGCTTCTTGTCCTGCCAGTCCTTGGTGAACATCAGCTTGTTCTCCGTCTGCAGGGAGAAGTTGTTGGAGTAGGAGTTCGAGGCCTGGTTGGCATAGCTGTTGTTGGTCGTCACGCCCGTGGCCGACTGCGGGAGGAAGGCCTCGGTCTTCTGCGTGTTGTACTTCATGGAGACGTAGCCCGTGTAGCGCAGCCAGGGGGTGGCGTAGTAGTTGGCGCGGACGGTCATCTTCTGCTCCTTGGTGGAGAGGTTCTTGTAGCTGTCGTTGACCATGATGATGGGGTGGAAATTCCTCGAACCGTTGAATGCCCCCTGGAACTCCTCGGCGTTCTGTCGGGTGAAGTATATGCCGGTCATCTCGCCCGTCTGGTCGTCGATGTAGTAGGGGCTCTTGTTGGGCATCTTGCGCATGGCCTCCGCACGCGAGTTGTCGGTCCAGGGTGCGTCCTTCTTCGTGTCGCTGTAGGTGTACTCGGCGTTCACGCGCAGCTTCTCCGAGAACTTATAGCCAATGTCGAGGCTGGTGGTCAGTCGTCTCAGTCCGGTGCCCTTCGTCGTGCCGTCCTCGGAGAGGTAGGACAGCGAGTAGCGGTAGGTGGCACGCTCGCCGCCACCCGACATGGAGAATGAGTTGTCGGTGGTGAAGGCGTTCTTCGTGAGGTAGGAAAGCCAGTCCACGTCCTGGTTGTACTCGTCGAAGTATCGCCAGTCCTGCTGGTAGCCTATCTCGTACTTGTCGAAAAGGTACTCCAGGTAAGAGTTGCCGTTCAGTCCCTGCGCGTTGGCGGTGTTCCAGATGGCGTCCTGCATGTAGGCCACGTACTCGTTGCCGCTGAGCATGGGCATGGACTTCGGCTCGAACTTCATCGAGTTCTTGGTGGAGAAGGTGAAGTTGGTCTTTCCCATGGCACCCTTCTTGGTGGTGATGAGGAGCACGCCGTTGGCTCCCGCCGTACCGTAGACGGCGGTGGAGGCGGCATCCTTGAGCACCTCTATCGCCTCGATGTCGTTGGGGTTGAGGGAGAGCATCTGGGCGAAGTCTTCCTGCGAGGCGGTGTTGAAGTCGAACGAGTCGTCGATGCTCGTGTTATAGGGCACTCCGTTGATGACGATGAGTGGGTCGGCGCTGGAGTTGAGCGTTGCCGTTCCGCGTATGCGTATGGTGCTCTTGGCTCCCGGGTCGCCAGCGGCCAGGATGTCCACACCGCCGAGCTGTCCCTGCAGGGCCTCCTCGATGGAGGTGACGGGCGAGGCAGCCATGATCTCGGTCATGTCAATCTTCTGCGTGGCAAACGACTGCTGGCGGGTGGTCAGACCCATGTCGTTGCGGCTTCCGCCCTTCTTTCCCGACACCTGCACCTCGCGTATCTGGTGGGCGTTGCTCTCCATGGTGACGCTGAGGGTCTTCTGTCCGGTGTACTTAAAGCTCTGCTGCTTCATGCCGACGTAGGAAAAGACGATGGTGAGGTTCTTCTCCTCGGGCACTTTCAGCGTGTAGTTGCCGTTGAAGTCGGTGACGGTACCGCTGACGATACGGTTCTGGGCGTTCTGAAACGTCACGTTAGCGCCAATGATGGGCTCTTTCGCGCCACCAAGCATCTCGCTGACGGTACCCGTCACGGTCTGCGCAAATGAAGTGATAAGTGACAAGTGATAAGTGATAAGTACGGCCAGTACTTTCACCATCCATCTCACATTCACTTCCATATTTAACTCTTTTATTGCCATAACAATAATATATTTCTTACTAATTATCACTTATCACTTATCACTCCAAAGCCCCACCCCCGGCCCCTCCCCCGAAGGGAGGGGAGCTTTCGCGGCTAAAGCCTCCCCCTCGGGGGGAGGTTGGTGGGGGCTAAAGCGCCTCGTCGAGGAAGTATACCACTCCGTCGCTGAAGATGAGGGGCAGGAAGTCGTAGGCCGAAGACATGCGCACCTGCTGGCTCTTCTGCTGTGTCTGCAGGTCGATGGTCTGCACGGAGAGTGCCTGTCCGTCGTCGTAGACGTTGAGCACGTAGCTCTTTCCCACGACGGGCACGTCGCCCGAGTCGTCCATCACCGCCAGCGTCTCCAGTCCGCCAAACTCCAGGTCGTCGGTCGTCTCGCCCCATCCCAGGTAGGGATAGTTGGTGATGACGGCCGTGGAGAGCGGCACGAAGTATCGCACGAGGTACCGCTGCAGCGCCTCCTTGTCCGTGGCCTGTATCTTCGTGAAGAAGTCGGGGTCGGTAGCCTGTGCCCCCTCGCCGGCCGTTACGCCGGGTATGCGTCCCTCGGCAATGGCGCGTGCCAGTGCCTGGGTGGTGGGGATGAACTGCAGACAGCTCTCGGCCATGAACGACACGCGGCCGGCCGAGAGGAACCCTCCGGCCTGCAGCAGCGAGTACCACCCGTAGAACTCGGTGGTGTTGTCGCGGTTCTGGTTGCCTATGAGCGAGTAGAATGCCTCGCCGTCCTGATAGTTGCCGCGGAAGAGTAGGCTGTCGTAGGTATAGGCGTGGCCGTTGGTCCAGCCGTTGATGTCGCCGCGGTATGCCAGGGGCTCGAAGGGGGCCCATATGTCGGCCTCGGTCCACAGGTTGGCCTGGTAGCGCAGTGTGCGCAGGTACTGGATGCTGTTGGTAATCTTGCCGTCCTTGACATACCAGTAGACCTTCAGCGGCGAGGTCTGCATGGTGGCGTAGACTGCGGGGTGTTGGGTGCTGGATGTCGGGAGTTGGGTGTTGCCGTCGGTGGCCATCACGGCGTGGGCGTTGACGTAGCTCGTGACCACGGCGCTCGACATGGCCGCGGGGGCCTCCAGGCCCGGCGGCTGGTTCATGATGGTGGCGGGAGTGCCCTTCTCGACGGTAATCTGCTGCTCACTGTTCTGCAGCTGGTCGTTGTCGGGATAGAGCATGATGTAGCTGATGGCGTCGGCCGAGAAGGTCTTGTCCAGGCCCGAACCATTGGCGGCAGAGGCCGAGAGCATGGTGCCGAAGGTGCTGTACTTCTTGTACTGGTAGGCCGGTCCCGTGACGCTGTTGAACTGCGAGGGCGGCGTGAGCACGGAGCAGCCATAGAGCACGCCGTTCGAGCAGACGATGCGGTCGGACTGAGGCACTTCGCTGGTCTCAAACTTGATGACGGTCTGCTCGGAGTCAACAATCTTGCCCGACTCAATCTCGTCGGGGAAAATCATCGACTGGTCCTTCTGGGCCGACTCCTCCTGGAAGATGCTGTGCAGCAGCAGCGTCGTCATCTGCGACGTGGGCACGTCGTCCAGGCTCTTATACCCGCCCAGGGCCCAGTACTCGTTGAAGAAGTTCTGCATGGCCTGGTCGGTGGGGGCAAAGATGCTGTAGGCGCGGTGGCTGTTGGCCGAGAACTGCTTGTAGTCGTCGGCGGGCCACTCGCTGGCAATGCTGGGAAGGGCACCGAAGCTGACGGTGTAGAGCCCCACGGCACGCTGCTCGTCGGTAGAGGCAAAGTTGTTGGTCAGCTCGGTAGACTTCACGTAGGTCTTGTACTGGTCGTAGAAGGAAAGGAAATTATTGAACTTGCCCGACTGTCGCAGTTCGGTGTAGATGGTCTCCAGGGGCCGCAACACGCGGTCCACCTTGTAGATGTAGCCGTTCTTGGCAATGTTCTCCTTGCTGTCCACGTCGACGACGTTGGCATTGGCCACCTGGAACGAGCCGTCGCCCGTCCACCCCGTCTCGGGGAAGAAGTAGGTGTAGTTGCTCTTGGCGTCGATGCCCTTCGAGCGGAACATCTGGTAGCTGAACACGGGCAGGAAGCGGTCGGGGTGGTAGACGAAGATGTCCTCGTAGGTGGTGTCGCTCACACCGTCGGAGGTGGTGGTCACCACCTGGTTGCGCGCCTTTTCCACGGCGTCGCGCGAGCGGGTGCGGAACTTGTAGTAGAGACCGGCCTTCACCAGCTTCTCGGCGTCGGTGGCACCGTCGCCCTCGGAGGGGCGGAAGTTCACGAGCTTCTCCTTGTCGTAGCTATAATATAAGATGTGGAAGCCGATGAGCTTCTTCACCTCGTCAAGGCTGAGCGAGCCGATGTCCTGCACGCCGTGATGCTCCTGCAGATAGGTGCCCATCGACTGGTCGTCGGGGGCCATGACGGTGAGGATAGCCTTACCGTTGAGGATAGGCACGTAGCCCGCCATCTCGGCACCCTTGAGGAACTGCGTGTAGCTGCCGTCGGCCTCGAGCTTCTCGTAGATGGAGCCGGCAATGTAGTCGGGCTCCTTGAAGTACTCGTCCATGTCGGAGCACGCCGACAAAACCAACGCTGAAAGCAGTAGCGTACCTACGGCTCTCGTCGTGAATCTCGGTTTCTTCATATTGTGTCTTGCGTTAGTAGTGTATCTTGCTTGTCTTATTTCGCCTGCAGGGAATCCTTGCCTGTCAGTTCCCCGCTTTAGTGAAATTTGATGCAAAATTACAAAAATTATATTTCATCCGCCTTATCGGCGGTTTTATTTTACAATTTATTAACAGCAAGCCGGCCTTCGTCATTCCGCCCTCCCAGCACTTCTAAGCGCAGCACGGCATAGGCCGACTGTGTTCACACAATATATACTGATTGCCAACATAAGTGAATCCTTTTCCTAATTCTAATAGGAACTGCTTCACCTTGTTCACAAGCCTTCTCTCGAGTTCCAGTTCTGCTATTGGTTCTGTAACCCCAAGGTTATGAATTCAAAATAACAGTTTACTTGTCCAGATTGTAGTGGCTCATCTGGCCTCTGACGCTACGATTGCCTTCTTGTCGAACTAACAAAAATTTTTTTTGAGTTCGTTCTTGTTCTTGCTCGCCTTCAGCATAGATCTGCTTGATATGGTAGCTCACGTCCTGCGTGGGCCGAGATTGTAAATGTTTATCCTTTGGTACTCTATGTAACTTACTGGAGCACTCTTACCAATACTTCATTGTTAAAGTTTGCAATAAAAACATAGAAACTATTTGTTTTTGCATTTTATTAGCTAAATTTGCACACAGTACGCCTAATTTTATACAAAACGACTTAGAACAATGGATAATCCGCATTATAACCGCATAAAAGCAGTGTTAGCTGAGAAAGATAAAACAGGAACATGGCTTTCCGAACAGATGGGCAGGAACATTGGAACCGTTTCACGATGGATGACGAACAAAGTTCAGCCATCGGTGGAACAGCTTTATGATATAGCTAAGTATCTTGATGTGGATGTGAGGGAGTTATTAGTATCGTCGAAATAAATAAATTAAGGACATGAAAATAATAGTTGATACTAAATTTTGTGAACTTCAACAAAAAAAAGAGGCTCCTCGTTCCTTTTATACAAGAATCTGTCATAAATGAGAAGAATACACCAAGAGAACTTATTCAACAAGCCAGAATACAATCCTTATGACAACAGGGAATGGTTACATAGATACGATGGTTCCGCACTTGAAGGTGAATCTGATACACGTTGGAATACTGAGTGATTATAGAGGTGGTGAGTTTTATAACGGACATTTGTTAGGTTCTTCCAAAGTATTAATAATTAAATTACTTTTGCAGAAAACACATATATATAAGATGAAAAAGATAATTAATTGTTTCCAAGATGCTTTAGAAATCAGAGAAGAATTGGCACCAAAACAGACCTCTGGTTGGCATTTCCTATATAGAGGTCATGCAAGCACGAAATATGAACTTCTTTCATCTGCAGGAAGAAAGCAACCAATAGAAGGCTATAGGTTTGATAGTGAACGAAAATGTCTAAGTGATTTCAAAGATTTGGTTAAAGATAAGAATTGGCAACAATTCATGATTCCAAATTACAATGAAGATATGTTTTTTATGTCAATTGGAAGGCATTTGGGCTTAGATTGCAGACTATTGGATTGGACTGCGAAATTAGAAACAGCATTGTATTTTGCCGCATCTGACAAAGATAACCAGGAAAAAGATGGATGTTTGTGGGTTATGTGTTATCCAAATAGTATCAATGACTCTGCAGCAAAATTAGCCCCTTTCAATGTAAATGAAATTAAATTGATAAAAGAAAACTTTGGGTCTGACTATGACATATGTATTACCTAAAATCCGCAGATAATTTTTCGAGTGTCAGATTTAGCCCTTTCTTGTGACG
>CAMPCG010000012.1 GCA_946644025.1 uncultured Prevotellaceae bacterium
ATCTCCTCCACCCGCTCCCAGGTGTAGCCGCGCACCTGGGCTATGATGAGGTGCAGCTGGGTGCTTCGCTGCAAGAGTCTTACCACGCGGCCCTGGGCGTAGCGGCGTATCTGCGCCACGGCCTCCTGCCACTGCGCGGCGGCCTCGGCCTCGGTGGCCTCCTGCCGGAGGTACTTCAGCTCCAGGATGTACGAGTGCTGCACCATGGGGTAGCGGTCCAGCTCGGGCATGAGGAAGAAGTCACAGTAGCCGTGGTCCAGCTCCACCTCGGGCTGCGTCATCCAGTAGGGTGTCAGCGTGAGGTAGGCGTTCATGAAGCCCTGAAGGTTACGCTCGCCCTCTATCAGGCTGCGTATGGCCGTCGTGTCGTGGTACTGGCGGCCGATGTAGTCCAGCAGCGGTTGCCACTGGCCGTCGAGGGCGGCGTGGTGGAAGAGCAAGGTGAGCTGCGAGGTGTCCATAGGGCTGATGCGGCGGTATTCCTCCAGGAGATAGTCGTAGTACTGGCAGCGCACGTTGTTGTTGGGGATGATGAGCTTCAGTCGTGCTCCCACGCTGTCGCCGATGGTGAGCATACCGTAGTAGTATAGCAGCGAGATAAACAGGTCCTGGTCCGTGAGCCGCTCCGCCGGGAACGACTCCTCCACCGTGCCCAGCACGTAGCCCTGCTCGGCGATGCGGTTGAGCAAGTCGGCGCGGTAGGTGCCTGTGCCGTCGAGGCTGATGAGCCGCCGCATCTTCTTGTAGTCCGTCTTCGTGTTGGGGTCGACCATCTCCTCCGGTCCCTCGCCAGTATCGACAAGGTGGTTGAGGTAGTAGAGCACCATGTCGCTGTTGAACATCTTCGGGTCGCGGTGCAGCGATGCCTTGGCGAAGCAGTAGTTGTCGTACCACGGGCGCATGTCCTCCACAATCTCGTCCTCCGTGCGGTCGATGAGCCCCACCTCGCGGTAGTAGCTTATCATTTGGCGCACCTCGTCCTCGGAGAAGCCCAGCATCATATTGAAGCGCGGGTTCATCGTGATGGCCGTGGCGATGTTGTAGCCCGAGGTGAGGTCGTCCATCGTCACGGGGCTCACGCCGAGCATGAGGATGCGGTCGAAGTTGGGCTTGAACTTCTTGAACAGGTCGCGGTAGAAGCCCGTGGCGTGGGTCAGCTTGTGGTAGGTGGCCTCGCCGTACTCGGCCAGGATGCTGTTCGTGAAGTTGTCGTACTCGTCGATGATGAGGTACAGCCGGTGGCCCAGTCGGCGGGCGGTGGTGCAGATGAGTTCCAGCTTGCCCCTGTAGTTGCTCTCGGCTACTACCTTGTCGGTGAACCACTCAGGATAGAGGTGGCCATACTTACGGGCAAAGTCGTCGAGGATATGGCCACAGTACATGCCCACGCTCTCCTCAAGCGTGTCGATGTCTCCTCCTGCCTGCGAGAAGTCGAGGCGCAGCACCTGGTAGAGGCCCTTCTCTCGCGTGGGGTGCTCGTGTATGTAGAGGCCGCCGAAGAGGCTGTCCCACTCACTGCCGCCCTCGATGTCGTAGTAGGCGGCGAGCATATTCAGGAAAAGGCTCTTGCCGAAGCGCCGCGGACGGATGAAGAACAGGAAGTGGCCCGCCCACTCCAACCGGGGGATGAACATGGTCTTGTCCACGTAGTAGAGATTATCGCGGTGCAGCTGCTTGAAGTCGCTCACGCCGTAGGGGATGCGCTTGATGTCGTCGGTCATACCGTTTAGCTTAATTTTCCGGCAAAGATACGACAAAAATGGCGAACGGCCAAACAATTCGCCCGTTTTTTATCGCGCTGCGAGTTTAATCCGCACCGCTTTCGTCCTTCCGCGCCGCCGTCTGGGGTACATCCCCATTCAGCCCCCCCCGGGGCGGATGACGCTTGCCCCCTACACCGACAGTATTTTTACAAACGCTGTCAGTGTTTGTAAAAACCAAGGCAGCGTTTGTACAAACGTCGACAACGTTTATACAAACGTTGTCGACGTTTGTAGATTGCCTTGGCTCTTTCACCATTTAAAATACGTTCAAAGCCAACTTTTCAACGGCTCTTCCGGTGAAGTCCCTCCATGCAGCGGCTACGCGTTATCGCCGATTGGAGGAAAGGCTAAAGGGAGCCGCGGCCCATCCGCCTGGATGCCGACAGCAAGGAGAAACAGGCGACAGACAAGGCAAAATGGCGATTCATTGTCCGTTTTTTGTAGAATTAACGCCAAAGCGACATGAATATCAGGAAAAATAACTATCTTTGTCGGCGAAATGTGAAGACAGAGGCAATGATGACAACCACACACAATAATATTTCAGCAGCAAAGCCTTTCGTCAAGTGGGTTGGCGGAAAGGGACAGCTACTGCAGCAACTGAAGGAACGTTTGCTTTCCAACTTCGACTGCTCGACCCAAAACCCAGCCAACACCCTCTGCCACAAATATAAAATCGCCTGCTAACCTATGAAGAAGAATACTCAGGAGCAACAAGTCATCGAGACGATGCGTAAAGAAGGCGGATATGCTACGCTACGCCGACTAAACGAGATTGTCGACTTCTCGACATGGAAAACAAATACGCCTGAGGCGTCGATTAGACGCGTCGTGCAAGACAGCAAGCATATCTTTAGGATTCAGCCGGGGTTATGGGCTCTTGAGGAGTTCCACGAGGAAGTCCTGCGTAAGTTCGAGCTTAAAATCGGTAACAAGCATAGTGAGGAAATGTTTAGCCATGGTTACTACCAAGGGTTGCTCATCGAGATTGGAAAGTTCAGTCATCAGACAACCTATGTACCTGCCCAAGACCAGAACCGCAAGTTCATCGACAGGTGTCTCGGCGACATTGCTGACACCACAGAACTACCGTCCTTTACTTATGACAAACTGATGAGGAAGGCAAGGACAATCGATGTAATCTGGTTCAACGAGCGACAGATGCCCTCAAACTTTTACGAGGTAGAGCACACAACTGATATTAAGAATTCACTCTCAAAGTTCTATGAGCTGCAAGATTTCCACGCTAATTTCCATATCGTTGCTGACGCGAGCCGCAAAAAGGAGTTTGAAGACAAGCTCCACGTATCCATGTTCAGAGACATCGAGAAGCGCGTAAAGTTTGTAGACTATAATCGTGTTGCCAAAAGATACGAAGGCCTTAACATTGCCAGCAGTAACACTTGGTAAAACAAATAAGGCTGTATCTATTCGCATAATAATGCGCAGCCTCTTCTCTCCTATGTGCTCTCCTTTGGCAGCTGCAGCAAGATGACGTAAGCATCAGATAAGCTAGTCTTTATACACATCTTGGCATTGGCAGCTAGATGCCTACGGCATCTTGCAGCCGCTACCAAGATGTGTATAAAGACTAGCTTGGGGAGGGGTGAGCGGCGCGTCGTTTCCGTAATTTATAAACACACCTAAATATGGAAATTGCCTATAGATAAAGGCAAATTGATCTTTTTTGATCACAATTATTAAAGAATGATCTTTTCCATATTTTCTCAAATTTTGATCTTACTTTTGCAGCCGAATTGGTTGCAAATGGAATATCAAGTAACGATAAAAGAGACTCTCTCGCGTGTTTTGCGAATAGACTCATCTTCGGCAAAAGAGGCCGTAGATAGAGTCTGGGAACTCTATCGTAACGAGGAAGTTGTTCTTGATTATTCCGACCTTTCTTTTTGCGACGTTTTTGCGGACGTAACGAAGGAGAAGATTACGCCTTATTATAGTTCAAAAGAACGCGACTTTACCCTCCTCCATGGCGACTGCCTTGAACTGCTCCCGCAGTTCAATTTCCACTTCGACATGATATTTGCCGACCCACCCTACTTTCTTTCCAACGACGGGATCTCGGTACAGGCAGGAAAAATCGTCTCGGTCAACAAGGGCGAATGGGACAAAGGAGGCACGCCCGAGGAAATCAACGATTTCAACAAGCGCTGGATTGGACTGTGCCGCGACAAGCTGAAGGAGGAGGGCACCATCTGGATTTCAGGCACCTACCACAACATTTTCTCCGTGGCCAACAGCCTCACCGAGCTGGGCTTCAAAATACTCAACGTCGTCACGTGGGCAAAGACCAACCCGCCACCCAACATCAGCTGCCGATACTTCACCTACTCGACGGAATTCATCATCTGGGCTCGCAAGAGCGCAAAGCGACCACACCGCTTCAACTATGAGCTGATGAAGCACCTCAATGACGATAAGCAAATGACGGATGTATGGCGACTGCCAGCAATCGCCCCATGGGAAAAGAGCTGCGGCAAGCACCCTACACAGAAGCCCCTGGCACTGCTTACACGGATTATCCTCGCCTCGACCGACAGGAACGCCTGGATTCTCGACCCCTTTGCGGGAAGCAGCACAACAGGAATAGCTGCAAATCTGGTTGGGCGCAGATACCTTGGCATTGAGAAGGAAAACGAATTTTCAGAAATGGGAAGAAAGCGCAGGGAGGAAATTAACAATCTGCGTGTCTTTGCTGATTACAGAAGCAGGATTAAAGACATTGTCCGTTCAGAGGCATACGCTCCATCGTCTTGCGCTTGTGAAGAAAGGGCACTCGAAGATTTACCTTTTTGATGAACCAAACAGCATTATTCATGCTATAACTTCAAGTTTCCCAACATCCCTACCAAGGCGGCGAGTTATCGCAGGATGGAGGAAAAGGTATGAATACCTATATAACAAATCGTGCCTGGCAGTCGGGGTGACTGCCAGGCACGATATTTATTCTCGGAGAGAGAGGGGGTCTGTTACTTGAAGGGCAGGTACCAGTTGACAGGATTGGTGAGGTCCTTCACGGGGTTGTTGGCCTGCAGCTTGCGAGCGAACCAGAGGTTGCCGAAGTTGGCGCCGTAGAGTCCGGCCTCGTTCTTGTGGCGGGCCAGGCGCGCCAGGTCGTAGAAGCGGGTGCCCTCGAAGGCGAACTCCAGGGCGTACTCGTCGCAGAGCATGTCCTCGACGGCGTTGATGGTGTCCTGACGGGTGGTGCCGACATTGACGCCGAAGGTCTTGGCTATCTCTTCCATCTTCAGTCCGGCCATGCGCTGCAACTGGTAGGGCGACGAGCCGGCGTGGTAGGTGGTGCCGAAGGTGCGGGAGCCGTTGGGCAGGTCGCTGGCGGCACGTCCGGCGCCGTGGCAGTGTATGCCGCAGGCCCGCTCGCGGGGGAAGAGGTAGATGTTCTCCTCAGAGAGCAGCGGATAGGTGGTCTGGAGCTTCAGGCGGGTGTCGTCGGAGATGTATTTCACGAAATACTCGCCAGCGTTGTTGCGGTCTACGAGCAGGTCGCTGATGCCGTCCTTGAGTATGGCGAAGGCAGCGTCGTACATGCCCAGGCGGTTGAAGGCCTCGGCCAGGTGGAGCAGCAGGGTGCTGGTGCGGTAGAGCGGTATGTTGGCATACTTGTACTTGTCGACCCACTGCATGGTGCTGTCGTCACGCAGCGTCTGGCTCATGATGCTGCGCAGGCGCATGTCGCCGGCGGGATAGCTCTGGATGCTGTCGTAGACGTCGTTGGTCTTGTTGTCGAAGTAGAAGTAGTACTCTGTGCTGTCGCTCAGCGTGTTCAGCGAGGGGCTGGGCAGGAGCTGCACCTCCTCGACGTAGGGTCCGGTAAGGGTGGTCACGGAGCTGGTGCTGGTGGCAAGCTCCTCGTTGGTGGCGTAGTAGTTGAAGCCGAAGATGAGGGGCAGCTGGGTGATGGCACCGCTCTGGCGGTTGACGGCCATGGGTATGTAGCTGATGACGTCTGCGATGCTGTTGCTGGAGAAGATATTGCTCCAGTCGGCGCCCATGACCTCGGTGCTGATGAGGCTGTAGTCGGGCAGGTCCTCACTGGTCATGCCTCCGAAACGGCCCGTGCTGAGGTGCTTCGACTGCATGGGGGCGAGATAGTCGCTGGAGGTCATATTCACCCGCGACACGCTGGTGTAGTTGGAGGCCACCTTGGTGAGGTAGGTGATGTAGTGGCGGGCGGCCTGGTCATACTGTGCGGTCTCGAGATACATCTCGCCGAGGATGATGTCTACGGGTATGAAGCAGCGCATGAAGCTCACCATCTTCGTGGCGCTGGACCAGTTGGGTGCGCCGACTTCAAACACCACGTTGTCGCTTGGGGCGTAGGTGGGCGGTGCGTAGCCGGTGTAGCGCTCCAGGTCGGGGGCCAGCTGCGCCACCAGCCCTGCCAGGTCGAGCTCGGGGTAGTTGCCGCCGTCGATCTGCGAAATCTTCGTCAGCGGCTCGGTGAAGAAGGGCACGCGCTCGTAGTTGCGGCCCAGCTGCAGGTAGGCCCAGGCGCGGATGGCCTTGACGGCGGCATACTCGGGCATGACGACATTGCGCGAGCCGGTGAGCAGCGAGGTGTCGCGGTGGGCGATGTAGTAGTTGCAGTTGTTGATGACGCGGTAGTAGACGTAGGCCGAGTCGTACCGGTTGGCCGTGGTGGCCGAGAAGTTGGCCAGCTGGCGCAGGTTGTTGTCGGTGTACTTGGTGGTGCTCACCAGGTCGCCTCGCATCTCGCCCTGAAGCACGTACTGGTCGGCCAGCTGCTGCATGGCCTGGAGGATGCCGAGGCCGTAGAAGAGCGAGTCGGTCTTCGCCGTCAGTTCGGGCTCGATGTTCTGGCGGGTACTCTCGGTCTCAAGCATGTCGGAGCAACTGATTAATAGTGAATAGTGAATAGTGAATAACGCTATGCACACTAACCACTTTACTGCTTTATTTATTTTGGTAATCATAACTATTATCTATTAACTATAAACTATTAACTATAGGTTAATCTTCAGGCCTCCGAAGAAGGAGCGGCTGTGAGCCAGGTTACCGGTATCGATGCCCTGGTAGAGCACGCCTGTGGCTGCCGAGAACTCGGGGTCGCTGCCCAGGTACTTGGTGACGGTGAAGAGGTTCTGTGCCTCGGCCCAAATGGTGAGGCCCTGCAGCCATGTCCACGAGCCGGGTATGGGCACGCGGTAGGAGAGGTTGAGCGTCTTCAGGCGGAGGTAGGAGCCGTCCTCAATCCAGCGGTCGCTGAAGCGGTTGTTGCCCATGGGGTCGCCGAAGGTGGCACGGGGGATGTCGGTCTGCTGACCCTCGTAGCGCCAGCGGCCCACCTCGGCCACCTGCTGGTTGTAGAAGTTGGAGCCGGCGTTGAGTATGCTGCGCTGGTAGTTGTACACGTCGTTGCCCAGCGAGTAGTTGAAGCCGACGTTGAGCGTGAACTGCTTATAGCTGACCATGGCGAAGATGTTTCCGTAGATGTCGGGGTTGGGGTCGCCGACTACGACCTTGTCGGCGTTGTCGATGACGCCGTCATGGTTCTGGTCTATGAAGTGCATGTCGCCGGCGCGGAACTCGTGGCGTATGCCGGCATTGTCCTGCAGGCAGAGGTACTTGCCGCCTCCTGCTGCGAGGGCAGCAGCGTCGTCGGCGAGCACGCCGGCCGTCTGGAAGCCGTAGAAGAGCGCCACGGGGTTGCCCACGGAGGTGAGGATGTTGTCGCTGCCATAGATGGACGAGGTGTAGTCGCCGTCGGGCAGGGCCTTCACCTTGTTCTTGTAGTGGCCGATGCTGGCGCCCAGCTCCACGCTCCAGTCCTTGAGGACGACGGGCTTGAAGGTGACGGTGGTCTCAAAGCCGGTGTTGCGCACCTTTCCGCCGTTGCTCCAGTAGCGGTTGATGCCGCCGATGGGATTGGAGAAGGTCTTCAGCGTGAGCAGGTCGTTGGTGTCGTGGATGTAGTAGTCGAACTTCACGCCCAGACGGTTGTTGAACAGGTAGCTCTCCAGGCCGACGTTCAGCTTTCGGGTGGTCTCCCACTTGATTTTGTCGTTACCCACGTTGGTGAGCTGCGTGCCTATGGCACTGCCGTTGTAGCGCACGGTGGTGTAGCTGGTGCGGGCGGCATAGTTGCTGATGCCGTCGTTGCCGCTGACGTCGAAGCCGGCGTTGAGGCGCAGGTAGTTGACGGCGGCGGTCTTCGGGAACCAGCACTCGTTGGTCATCACCCATCCCAGCTGCACGCTGGGGAAGAGGGCCCACTTGGTGCCGAAGAGGCTCAGGCCGTCGGCGTTCTCGCCGAAGCGGCTGTTGGCCTCGCCAAGCAGCGAGACGGTGGCGAAGTAGCGGTTCATGTAGTTGTAGTCCACATTGCCGTACCACTGTATCTGGCGCCACTCGTCGTTGGCACCGTTGATGCCGCGGAAACCGTTCCAGCCCAGGTTGGGGTTCTTGTCGCTCTGCTCGCTGTTGGCCTGCACGCTGACGTCGCTGGAGTCGAAGGAGAAGGTGTTGAACTTACCACCGACGAAGGCAGCCAGGGTGTGAGCGGCCCACTGGTGGTGCCAGTCGAGCTGCAGACGGCCCAGGAAGTTGTTCTCCTTGGCGAACATGGACTGTGTCTTGGCATAGACGCGGCCCAGCCCGGCGATGTTGAACGAGGGGACGTTGGCCGTGGGGCGGAAGTAGCGCTGCGCGTTGCGGTCGAGGGTATAGCTCAGCAGGGCCGAGAGGCTCAGCTCGGGGGTGAACTTGTAAGTGGGGGTCACATGCACGTTGAAGTAGGTATTCTCGGCCTTGTTCTTACTGTCGCCGACGGCATTGCCCAGTATGGAGACAGGGTTGGCCAGGTCGTAGGCGTGGGTGTTGTAGAGCTGGTAGAACAGATCGTCGGCACCGCTGTAGAGGCTGGTGAAGGCACCCTGGCCGTTGTTGAGCAGCTGGTTGTACTGATAAGGAGCCACAAGCGGCGACTTGATGAGGGCCAGGACCGTGGGCGAGACGACGGTGCCGGCGCCGAAGTCGGAGGGCATACCGTTGTCGAGTATCTCGTTGTTGGTGCGCGAGATGCTGATGTCGAACTTGGTCTCCAGGTTGTAGAGAATCTTGATGTCGGTGTTGAAGCGCACGTTCATGCGGTCGAAGGAGTTCTCCTTGGCCGAGTACTTCGAATCGACATAGCCCACGGAGAGGTTGTACATACCGATGTCGTCGCCACCCTGCACGTTGATGCTGTAGTTCTGCGTCATCGCGCTCTTATAGATATAGTCCTTCCAGTCGGTGTCGTTGTGGTAGGTATGATAGTAGTAGCCCTTGGGGTCGTCGTTGAGGAAGCGGAAATCGATGGTGCGCTCCTGTATGCCGTCGATGGTGCCGAGCAGCTCGGTGGCGTAGTTGCGGTACTGGGCTGCATTCATCAGTGTGGGCAGCGTGGGCTTGAACATCACGCCGACCGAGACGTTGGCATCGATGCGCGTGGCCATGGACTTGCCACGCTTCGTCTCGATGAGCACCACGCCGTTGGCACCACGGGCACCGTAGAGGGCGGTAGCGTTCTTCAGCACGGTGACCTTCTCTATGTCGTCGGGGGCGATGTTGGCCAGCATGTTGTTGAACTGTCCGTCGTGGAGCGAGTAGCGGTCGCGCTGCATGTCGAGCTCTATGCCGTCGACGACGATGAGCGGCTGCGCATCGGTGTTGATGCTCCCCAGTCCGCGCACGAACATGGCGGCTCCAGCATCAAGGGCTCCCGAACGCATCAGGGTGCGCATGTCGCCGCCCAGCTTGGACGACATCTCATTGTCTACAGTGACGCCGAAGCGGTCGATCTGGGCCTCGCTCTTGGCGGTATAGGTGGTGCCGCTGCCATACATGGTGCGGAACTTGTCGCTGAGCATCTTGATGTCCAGCCGCTGCGTGCTGTCGCCGGCGATGATGGCCACCTGCTGTGAGCCGTACTCGGGGGCGTGGACATAGAGCGACGTGGCAAAGGTGGGCACCTTGATGGCGAACGTGCCGTCCTCCTCGGTCATGGCGGTGTAGCGCACATTGCCTACGGCCTGCAGCTGTATGCCGGAGAGGGGCTTGCCAGTAGCCAGGTCTTTCACCGTGCCGCTGACGGTCACGGTGGGATAGTTCACCAGGGCCTGCTTGCGCTGGGGCTGCTTGATGGCGGTCTCAATCTCTTCCTCCTCTTCGTCGTCCTCGCTTTGGGCGGCGACGGGTGTGGCACTGAAAGCGAGTGCCAGGGTGCAGAACAGCAGTCTTGGAGCTGCCGTCTGCCAGTGGTTAAATATGGTGGTCTTCATATTCATTCCTCGTTTTTGTTGTTTTCTTCAAATTCTGCCAGTTCCACGGGTTTCATGATGATAGCAGCAATACTCACATCGCGGGTATAGTTGGCCATGTCGGCCTTGTTGAACACGCTGATGGGGTTGGTGATGTGCAGACAGGGCGACATCTCGCTCAGCCCGTTGTATGCCACTGGGAAGGTGAACTGACCGAGATAGACGGTGTCGGCCACCTCGGGATTGTTGGTGAACGCGGTGGTCTTGTTCACGTTCTTGGGGTTCTCGTCGCTGGCCTTGCCGCTCTCCAGGAACTTGCTGCTGAAGTTGTAGGCCGTCACGTTGCCGTTGGCATTGCAGTAGTTCAGCTTGAAGTTCAGCAGATTGGGCTTCGCCGACGTGGGCATGAACACACAGTAGAACTTATAGGTGGCAGCCATGACGCCTGGCAGTTCGATGAACACCTGGGGCAGGGCATACTCGCCGGTGGGATAAATCCAGAGGTAACGGAACTCCGTCACGTCGGGGCCGAAGTAGCTGCCCGTCGGGTCGAGGAAGTTGACAGTGCGCGTGGCGAAGTTGAAGCGCGTGCGGCTGTTCTCGGTGTAGGCCCAGTAAAGCGGGTTAATCTCCAGCTCGGGAAGATAGGTCTCCCAAGGATAGAAGGCCAAACTGTCCACGATGTGGGCGGTGCCATTGCTCATGGGCTCGGTCTTGGTGGAGTGAGAGAGAATCTCGCGGGGGTTGGAGAACTTGTATCGCACGGTGCTGCGCATGGTGTCGGTGAACTCGCCGCGCTCGGTAATCCACTTGTTGTACTCGTCGTTGTTGCTGAACGCCAGGTTGCGCACAATGGCACGACGGGTGAGCGAGTCGCTGAGGTACTCGGCATTCACCGTCAGCTGCTTGGTGACGGTACCCTTGGCATCGGTGAACTTATCCACGTCGTACACCTTCGTGGTGTTGATGAAGTTGTAGTATGGCTTCACCTTGTCGTACATGGCCTGGTAGGCATGGTCGTTGGGCAGCAGGAAGGTGTAGGTGCTGTCCTCGTTGGTGAGGCTGGCGTTAAGGGTGTTCAGCAGTGAGTTGCTGGTGATGAGCACCGAGTCGATGTAAGTCTGTATACCGCCCACGACGGGACCCTTCACCGAGTTACGGGTGTCGAGCTCGGTCAGCTCGTACTGCTTGAAGAAGCGCTGCATCAGCGTGTCCTGCTCGTTGGCCATGATATACTCATAGATGTTGGGGTAGAAGCGTGTGGCACCGTTGATGAGGTGCATCACGCCGTTGTTGCCCGGCAGGTTGGCGGTGTTCACGGGAATGGAGCCAAAGGTGTAGGCCCCCTGTCCGGTGAAGGCGAACGACTTGCCGTTGAGCATGTGGACGCGCTCGTCGAGCTGTCCTGACGCCACATGGCCGTACTGGGCGACGTGGCCCTTCACAAACTGTTGCAGCAGCGTGGAGTCGTTGAGCGACTGATAGTCGGCAACGTTGAACGTGCCGTTCAGCGGTGCCCACACGGTGTAGGCGCGGGTGCTGGCCAGCTGGGCGTCGAAGCCAGTGCGCTTCACCAGTGAGGCAAAGTCGCTGAGCTGGGGATTCTGCTGTATGTTCTCCCACAACGTCAGGTTGCCGGAGGCAAGGGGGTCTGACGGCGCAGTGTTGTAGTCGTCGTAGTCAGAGCACGAGGTGATGGCCCCGACTGCCAGCAGACTCAACGCCAAGCCTTGTATTTTCCTTACGGTTGTTTTCATAATTATCTATTGTGTTTTGTTATTCGGAATCGTTATGTTTTCTCCGTCGTAGAGTTTGAGCCATCCAGACTCTTAGTACCAGTCTTCAGAGTAAGTATCGTTGTCTACTACATCCACCGGGACGAACTCTATGTAGTCGAACTGCCACTTGAGGTCGGTCTCGTCCTGTATGACGTTCTTGATACGGAACCAGTAGTCCTGGCTCTGCTTGAACTGCTGACGAGAGAGAATCTTGCGGAGCGAGGCGTTGCGCACGTCGCTGCGCTGGTTGACGGTGGGTCCCCAGTCGGAGTACTCGGGATGGTCGCGGTAGCTGAACAGTCCGCGCATGTAGCCACGGTTGCGCATAGCGGCGTCGGTGGCCACACCCATGTCGTCCTCCTCAAAGTAGGTGGTAGAACCGATGCGCGGATCGTCGATACCGATACGCACGTCGAGCGGGATGTCGATGGCCTGCATCGACGAGAGGCTGGGCGACGTGCCGAGATAGAACTGCATCATGCCGCCGTGGGCCATGGGGGTGTAGAAGATGCGGAACTCGTAGGTACCCGTCGGAACGTGCGGAAGCTTGATGGCCAGGTCGTAGTTGCCCCATCCCTGGAAGGTGTCGCTCTGCCAGGCGTTGTAGGCACCCTTCACGTTGTAGCGGAAGCGGTTCTCGGGCGAGAAGCTCACCACGTTGTCGAAATAGTTGAGCGGGAAGGCCACGCGGGCACCGCTGCCGCCACCGTTCTTCGAGCTGATGAGCGTCGAGGTGCTCATGCGGATGTTGTTGTTGATGAACTCTACGAGGAAGGTGGTGCTGTCGAAGCGCATACGCTCGTGGAGCACACCCTTGGGTACCAGTTCGTCGTAGACCAGCATGGAGCGGATGCCGTGGATGTAGCCGTTGTAGGTCTGAATGTTGGTGTCGTAGGGCAGGTTGTCGCTGGTGCGGGCTATGCGGACACCCTCACGCAGAAGGCGGTGTATGCCGTAGTCGTTCACCAGGGCACCGGTCTGCTCTGCCGTCTCGCTGCCCAGCTCGTCGGTCAGCGTATTGAACGTGCGGTAGCGGTTGATGTAGAGCTGCGTGCCGACGGGCTCCCAAATCTTCAGGATGGTGCCGGGCAGCATCGTCTCGTAGTAGTCGAAGGGCTGGCAACCGTTGGTGTAGTTCCAGGTGTTGGGATGGCTGTTGCGCTCGTAGACCAGCTCGTTCTGCGCCATGCCGGCGTACAGGATGTGGTAGGCCACAAACATGTTCAGCGCGTTGAAGCGGTTGGTGTAGTCTGTGCCGGTGCTCACGCTGTTGCCTGTCTCGCTGAGGTAGTCGTACCAGGAGGCGGCATTGGCATACTGCTCGTTGGCATAGCTGATGAGGTCGTCGATGCTGTGTATGCCGTTCTCGGCCAGCACGGAGTTAGGCTCTGCAAAGATGGTGTAGGCAATGAGGCACTCCTCGGGCACGTAGAGACGTGAGCCGTCGGTGTCGTTGCGGTCGGTAATGGTGTAGGTCTCGTTCTTCTTGGTCTTCGAGAGCGAGTCGGCCAGTCCGGTGAGCTTCAGTGCCTCCATGAAGATGCTGTAGTCCTCGTGGCGGTCAAGCTCGTCAGCAATGAGGCGCGTGCTGCGCGGTATGACGCGGTTGAGGATATGCACGATACCGTTGGTGACGATGCTGTCGGGCTCGATGATGACGGCCGACTTCTCCAGCGTGACGCGACCCAGCGAGTCGATGGAACCGCTGGTCTGGACGGGACGTCCGAGCATGGTGGCCACAGAGCCGCCGGCACCGCCCATCTCGATGGTGTTGTGTATACCGGCAGCGAGGTGATACATGGCGATGTCGCTACACAGGCTGTCGCTGAGACCTTCAAGAGAATTAGACTCCATGCCGTTGTGGGGGATGACGGCCTCGACATCGTTCCACAGACTGTCGAGGTAGAGACGTATGGCCTCGTTGGTGGGAGCGAAGCAGGTGTATTCACCGTAGCTGGAGAGGTTGCGGTCCAGTCTCACGCGGCTCAGGATATAGTCGAACGACGTGAGCTCGGCCTTGCGCTTGATGTAGTCGGCAGCCGTCTCGCCGGTGGCGGTGAAGAGGTCGCTCTCGTCAGGCTCGGGGTTACAGGAAGCAAGAGTGATGGATGCTATAGAAGCTATAGAGACTATAGACGCTATAGAAGCAATTGAAGCTTTGAAAAAATTCTTAATCATTTTATGTTCCTCCTTCCTTTAGTATGTTTTCTCGTAGATGTTTCCGCTCTTGTATGCAGGGTTCTGCTTCAGCAGCGGGCACACGTTGATGTCGCTATTGGGTATGGGCAGATAGAGGTAGGCCTCGTTCTGCATCTTTGCCCTGATGGCAGTGGCGTCGGTGCCTCGGCTGCGCGTGGCGAGCATGAGCATGTCCTCGTAGATGGCGGGGAGGCCAGAGCCGTCGTCGCCGGCGAGGTCGGCCAGCAGGCTGTTGTACTGCACGCCGTTGATGTGGCGGTAGTTGTAGCGCAGCAGGTCGTACCAGCGCTTGCCCTCGAAGCAGAGCTCACGCAGACGCTCACGCATGACGAACGTCTCCAGCTGCTGCTGGGTGTAGCCGCTGTAGGTAGTCCACTTCAGACCCACAGAAGACAGGTCGGCCTCGTTGATGCTGCGGGAGTTGACGGCCTCCACAAGGTTGAACACATCCTGACGCAGCGAGTCGTTCCACTGCTTGGTGCTCTCGTCGGCGACGGCGTTGCCGTCGGCATCGGTGGGGAGGCTGCGCATGAGCTGCACCTCGGCCTCGGCCTTCATCAGCATCACGTCGGTAAGACGGTAGAAGATGTAGTTCTGGTTGTAGTTGGCAAAGGTGCGTCCTTCTGTGCGCTGCTCCAGCTGCGTGTTGCTGGGTTTGGAGGAGATGCCCGTCTGAGCCACCATCTTGCGCACGTGGGTGTAGTCGTCGCTACTGGACTTGGGACTGTAGACGGCTCCGTAGTAGCGCAGGTCCTGGTTGGCAAAGACGCTC
Organism: uncultured Prevotellaceae bacterium; assembly: GCA_946644025.1. The sequence continues at coordinate 14,810 of CAMPCG010000012.1, forward strand.
TGGCTGCTGGTGGCGAGTGCCGTCTGCGTGCTGAGTGCCGTGAGGAAGATGTTCGAAGCCTTGAGGAATCCCTCAGTCGAGTTGTTTGCACCGTACTTATACAAGTACTTGCAGAGTCCTGCGTTGTTGGTCGACTGGAGCTCGAAGATGCTCTCCTCGGCGTTCTGAACGGAGAACAAAGCCTGATACGTCTGGTTGCCGTCTGCCAGTGGGTATGCCTTCAGCTCCATCTCGTTGCGGCCCCGCACATGCTGCTGCCGCTTCGACTCGATGACCTGGTCGCAGTAGGCAACGCATCGCTGATAGTCGGCCTCGCTGTGCATGACGGATGCCCGCCAGAGGTAGATGTCGGCCAGCAGTGAGAGCACGCCGTCGCGCGTCATCCATCCCACGCGGCGCCACTCGTTGACGGTGTAGCTGTTGGAGCGCAGGCAGTTGGGGTTGGCGGCCACTTCTTCCAGGGTGGCAATGAGCTGGTCGATGATGTATGCCGGCGCTGACTGAGCCACCTGCATGTTCTGGCTGCTGTTCATGTACGACTCCGTGATGTAGGGCACGTCGCGGTAATTGCGTACAAGGATGAAGTAGCAGAGCGAGCGCAGGGCAAGCATCTGACAGCGGTCTGACTCATAGTCGGGCTGAGTGTAGTTGGGGTCTTCCTGCCTGACGGCCTCGGCTCGGTCAAGCACAATGTTACAGCGGTTGATGACGTTGTAGATGGAGGCCCACTGGGCGAAGGTGTTGGTGGTCTGCATGTTGACAGCTCCCATCTCCTCGAGCGCATCGGGAATGGCACCGGTGGGTGTGGCTGTCTGCACCAGCTCGTCGCTGCGGAATCCTGTCCACACAACAAGTCGCGTCATCACGTCCTCGGCACCCATGGCGGCGTAGGCAGCGTTGACCATCGACGACACGTCGCTCTTCGTCTTCCAGAAGTCCTCGTCCACCGTCTTGTCCTCGGGCAGGATGATGGTGTCGAGGCAGGAGGTGAGCATGGGAGTAAGGAATAGCGGAGTAAGGAGTAAATAGGTCACTCTCTTAGCCGAGTCCTTTACCTTATTATATATATAGTTCTTTGTATTCATAATCTTAGTATTCAATTTTCAATTAACAATTGATTAGAATCCCACGTTAAGCGTCAGCGTGAACTGCTTCGAGCGCGGTGTGCGTGCCGTGTCGAAGGCAGGTGAGTATCCGCGTGCCGACACCTCGGGGTCGGTTCCGCTGTACTTGGTCCACACGTAGAGGTTGTTGATGGAGGCGTAGGCTTGCAGGTTGCTCAGTCCCCACTTCTTAATCTTCTTGCGGTCGAAGTTGTAGGCAATCTGCAGGTTCTGGAAGCGCACGAATCCTCCGTCCTCGACGTAGCGGTCGCTGGACTGGAAGTTCCAGCCTGCGTTATACATGGCTCGCGGCATCGGCGTCACGTCGCCCTCCTTGCGCCAGCGGTAGTTCACCGTTGCGCTCTGGTTGTTGGTGCCGTACATGTTCTCCAGGTTCATGCGTGCAATGTTGATGACCTTGTTGCCGAAGCGGTACATGAATCGTGCCTTCACACTCCAGGGTCCGTAGCGCAGGGTGAAGTTGAAACCACCGCTGACCTTCGGCAGCGAGTTGCCAAGGTACACCACGTCGAGGGCATTGATCTGTCCGTCGTGGTTGATGTCCTCGTACCTGGCGTCACCGCCCTGGAACTTGTATCGTGCGGAGCCGTCGCTATAGTCGTAGACCATGCGCTGGGGCTCACCCGTGGTACGGTCCATGAGCACGTTGCCGTCGCTGCCGATGGCCACCGGGGCGCTATAGGGCTGCTTGGCGAGGTTGCGCTCGGCATACCACTCGTCGGGCAGTGTGCCCTGGAGGAAGCCGTTAATCCAGTTCTCATATTCGGCTGTCGAGAGACCGTTCTCCACCTGATAGTTCTGCAGGTAGTCGTAGGTCATGTTGTACACGCCCTGATAGCGGAAACCGTAGATAGAGCCGAGCGAGTTGTTCAGCTGCACGCGGATGGGGTAGCCGCTGGGGCTGCCTGTGGCATTGCCGCGCACGGTGGCGTCCCAGGTGGTGCCGTTGATGCTCTGCAGCACGCTCTCGTCCATCTCCTTCAGCAGGTTGGTGTTCTGAGCGATGTTGGCGCTGAAGTCGGCCGAGAACTTGCCAATCGTGATGAATTTCTTGGCAGTGAAGTTCAGCTCCCAACCCTCGTTGGTCATGCGGCCCACGTTGCTCCAGCTTATCTGCGAGTAGCCCGTGAACGAGGGGATGTTCACCTTCTCCATGAGCAGGTCCTTGGTGTCCTTGTAGTAATAGTCGAACTCAACCTCAACCTTGTTGTCCCACAGTCCCAGGTTTGCACCGATGTTGTAGCTGCTGGTCTTTTCCCAGCGCAGGTCGTCGAGCTTCAGTCCGTCGAGGGTGGAGAAGTTAGCCCGGTCGTTGCCCTTTCCGTAGCTTCCTGCTGAGGTGTTGTAGGTGTTGTAGAAGAGGTAGTCCTTGTCCGGTGCCTTACCGTTGATACCCCACGATGCGCGTACGCCGAGCATGGAGACGACCTTTTCCTTTGCCCATTTCATGAACGGCTCGTCGATGATGTTCCATCGTGCCGACACGCCGGGGAAGTAAGCCCACTTGTTCTTCGGGCCGAACTTCGAGTCGCCGTCGGCTCGGAGCGAGAAGCCCAGCGAGTAGCGACCGTCGAGGTAGGAGGCGTGGCCGTTGTAGAGGATGTTCTGCGAGCGGCTCTCGCCCGACCCGCTGCTGGGAGCCTCTGCGATGGCGGCATCCACCGTAGGCGATGTGATGTCGTTGGGCAGGTGGGTCATGTTCGTCGACTGGCGGTTGTTCTTCGAGGTAGACAGCTCGTAGCGCAGCAGCATGGTGGCTGTCCAGTCGCGGTTCTTGAAGTAGGGGGTGAACACCAGCTCCGTGCGGCCGCCAATCTTCATGCTGTTGTACTCGTAGTTGGTGGTAGCGTTGTATTTGTTGCTGGTCCAGATGTCGGTGGAGAGCGATGCCGGCCAGTAGGTGGGCTTGCTCTCTGCGAAGATGTCGAAGTCCACACGTCCGTTGAACGTCAGTCGGCTCTTCTCGGCCTCGGTGCCCAGGATTTCATACTTGATGGTGAAGTCGGGGGTGAGGCGGTAGGTCTGGTCCTTAATCCAGGCCTCGTGAGCGATGGCCACAGGGTTGCCCAGTTTCCGTATCGACGAGAGGTCGTAGCTGGAGTAGTCGCCGTCGTAGGGCGACGTGTTGCGGTTGGGTGCCGAGGGGTTCATCAGGTAGTACTCGCCCGTGTCGCTTCCGTCGGCGTTCTGCCGGTAGATGGACATGTTGGGCGCAATGTTCTGTGCAATGCTCAGGATGGAGCCGTTGGCCTCGTTGTTCTTATAATTATTGGTATAGGTAAGAGCGAAGTTGGTGATGAAGCGTATGCGGTCGGACACGTTGTAGTCGAGCGCCATACGCGTGGTGAACTGCTGGAACTTCTGCTCGATGATGGAGCCCGTCTGGTGCTTGTAACCAGCTGATATGCGGAACGTTGCCTTCTGTCCGCCACCGGTGAGGTTGACGTTGAAGTCGTGCATGGCGCCGAACTTCTTCACGGCGTCCACCCAGTCGGTGTTGTTGTTCCAGTTCTCATACTCGGCCCACGACTTGTCGTAGTTGATTTCGGCAATGTTCGTGGTGCGGTCGCTTCGCTGTGTGGGGTTGTAGAACTCCTCCTTCATCAGCATGGTGTAGTCGTCACCGTTGAGCAGCGTGTAGCCTTCGGGCTGCCACGTGCCAGTAAACTTGTAGGAGAAGTTCACCTTCGGTTTTCCGCGTGAGCCTCGCTTGGTGGTAATCTTGATGACACCGTTGGAGCCGCGCGAGCCCCATACTGCCGTTGCGGCAGCGTCCTTAAGCACCTCGATGCTGGCAATATCCTCCACGTTCACCGACAGCAGCGACGAATACTGCTCCTCGTCGGCATTGAGGAAGTCGAAGTCCTCGTCGGGGTTGTCGAAGATTTTGTCGTCGACGACGATGAGGGGGTTGGCGTTTGCCGAGAGGGTGGTGACACCGCGGAGTCGCATCTGCGTTCCGGAACCGAGGTTACCCGAGTTGCTGACGATGTCGAGACCGGCAATCTCACCCTGCAGGGCCTCGTCGGCCGATGTGAAGGCGAGACCCTCCACCTGCTCCATGTTCATGGTCTGGGTGGCCACGGTCATCTCTTTCTTCTGGATGGTCAGACCGCCGCTATTGGTGCGCCTTCCCACCACCTTCACCTCTTTCAGCTGGGTGTTGGCGGGTTCCAGGTGTACCTTGAAGTTTGTCTGGTTGCCTATTGTGATGACTTTCTCCTTGTCGCCGACGTATGAGAACACGAGCTTGTTCTTCGTGCTCTTTACCTGCATGGAGAAGTTACCGTTGAAGTCGGTCTGTGTAGCCGAGACGATACGGTTGTTGGCATCGCGCTCCACGACGTTACCCATCATGATAGGTCCGTCGGCATCGCTGAGCGTACCCGATATGCGTATGCCCTGTGCCACGGCTATCTGCGCGGCTATACACAGCAGGGCTGTAGTAAATGCTTTCTTGATATTCATGGTGTGATGCGCCGTTTAGTATTCATTGTTTGCTTTCAGTTGTTGATAGGCTTTCCTTGCCTTGAGGAAGGCGGCGCGGCTGGCCCATTCGCCGTCGAAGCGTCCGTTCTTCGTTCCGTAGAGGGGTTCCGAGACCTGGTGTACGGAGCAGAACGACGATGTCTCGATGGCCGTGGCTTGCGTCTTCTCGGCGTTGAACCAGTAGTCGCGTGCCATTTTGTTGACGAGCTTGCCGCTGTTGTTGGCATTGATGCTGACCTCGTGTCCGCTCTTCAAGTCTCTGACGGTGAGTGTGCCGCTGCCGCCGCCGATGATGACCTCCTTGGCCACGCCGGTGGCGTCGCTGGAGAGTGTCTGGTAGCGGCCGCCCTCTATGCTGTTGTCGACATAGACGGAGCCGGTGACGAAATGATAGCGCACGAAGTCACGCATGGCGCGTATCTTCATGTAGGCCATGTCCTTGGCCTCCTGCATACGGTCGAAGTCCTGCTCGCTCATCTCGGTGGTGTCCACCTCGGCCCACTCGTCGAAGAGGTCCTGCACCTCGCTCCACTGCGGCAGTCCGTTGTTGTAGGCCTGCTCCATGGCGGTGTTGTCGGGGGCGAAGAGCGTGTAGTTATAGGTGTTGAACATCTTCACGTTGTAGTCCAGGCAAGCCTCGGCAGTGCTCTTCGAGCCGAGCTTGTAGTCGCGTGTGAAGATGGTGTATGCGTCCTGCGGCGAAGGCAGGTTCTCGTTCTTCGGGTTCAGCTTGGGTATGCCGGCCCACTCGAGCATGGGCTCTGCTCCGAATCCGTTGCACATTTCCAGGAACTCCGAGAACTGCTCCTGTCCGCTGATGGTGGCGTAGACGCTCTTCAGCGGCGGCACGATGACGCGGTCCAGACGGAAGGCGTCGCCGTTCTTCTGGTTGTAGATAGTCTTGATGACCGGGGCGGGGAAGTGTTCGGGGTCTTCAATCTGTGCACCCGACATGACGCGGGCTCCCACACGGTTCTCCTCGAAGTATATCTCGCCGCCGTGCTTGGTCTTGTAGTAGTGGTTGCTGCCCATCTTCTCGCCCTCGTTGAGCACGACGGTGTGGAAGTTCAGGATGTCGATGAGCTGGCTCTTGACGCTGGCAATGCTCACCGAGCGGGCAGCCGTTGTGGTGTCCACCTGTCCGGTCGCCATGTCGTAGTAGTAGCGGTCACACTTCAGCAGCGGCTGCACCTTTGACGTCGGGTCGTAGTAGAAGTGGAGCACGTCGGGGCGCTGTGTTCCCACCTGGTTGTTGTCCAGGTGTCCGAGCGAAGTCGGGTCGAGGTAGTAGAGGTCGAAGGCTCCGTCCTCGGGGATGAGGAGTCCGTAGTTGGCGCGCATGGCCAGGAGGTAGAACTTGAAGTCTACGCCCAGGTAGCTGCGGTCCTGTATGGCCCAGTTCATCACGCGCAGGTCGGGGTAGACGCTTGCCGGTGCGAGCACGGCCTGGTACTCGTCGGGGGCGATGAGCTCGTTGACGACGTAGAGTGCGCCGTTGTTGGCGATGGTGATGTCATACTTCCCGTCGGCCGTGCGGTTGATGTTGTCCTTCGTCACGCCGAGCAGCTCGGAGGCGTCGTTGGTGACGGTCTCAAACTTCGAGGGCACGGTGCCGGCGAAGGTGGCGCGCATCAGGTTCTTGGCGAAGGCGGTAAGCACCTGAGGGTTCTTTGAGTGCAGCGAGTCTAGGTTCTCGGGCAGGTGTGCCTCGGTGTTCTCGCCGAACTTGTAGTTGCCGTAGATGTCGATGAGGTAGGCACCGGCGCCTCCCTGCAGGAAGTAGCGCTTCACTGCCTCGTCGCTGGGCACGAAGATGGTGGCCATGTCCATGATGCTGATGTCGCGCTGTCCGGCATTGGCCACTGCGGGGTGGTACTGGTTCCATCCCGGGTCGAAGCCCAGGATGACGTCCGACGACTTGATCTGGCGGTTGGGGTCGCGGTTGAGCGACTCTCCCTGCGAGCGGTTGCTGAGGTAGCGCACCTGGTAGATGCTGTCTATCTGCGGCTTGTTGTTCAGCTGTGCCCAGTCGTTGTAGTTCTTCGTGGTCGACTCGTCATAATAGGGCACTGCGAAGTAATCGAGTATGCGGCTGAAGAGCTTTGTGTTCTCCTTGCGGCGCAGCACCTGGGTCATGTTTCCCGGCGGCACGATGACGTCCTGCATCTGGTGTATGTAACCGTTCTGGCAGGTGACGTCGCCCTTCACCACGCGATCGTTGAACACGTAGGCCGTTCCCTCCGTGTAGGGCTCGCCGGTGATGATGGCGAAGTCGCTCTCTTCTCCGGCGGTGGAGATGCCGTTGGCCAGCATGTACTCACGCGTGAGGTGTACCATCATCGGGCGTGTGGCGTCGCTCACCACGTGTATGCCCTTGTCGTAGTACTTCTGCCAGTAGCCGTTGTTGGCGGGCATACCGTTGGGGCGTGTGGTCTCGCTGCCCGATCCGGCAATGTACTGCACGGTGTCGATGATGCTCACGTTGGTGGCGTGCTTCAGCGCCTGTCCCTTGAGCACCTCTGCGTCTCCGTTGCTGGCGTTGGGCAGCAGGTTCAGCAGCAGGGCGTTGTCGAGCATCGAGCTGTAGAGCAGCAGCTTCTTCTGCGCTTCCGACAGCTGTTCGTAGCTCGTCACACCCCAGTCATTACTCTTGAAGAACCGCTCGAAGGCCTCGTCGTTGGCGGGGAACACCGTCTTCGAACCCGTCTTCGCCAGCACCTCGTCGTAGCCGAGGTCGTCGATGAGGCGGAGATAGTTCGTAAACGTTCCCGTAAGCAAGCCGTGACCGGAAGGATTCTTCAGTTCCGCATAGATGCTTTCGCCAAGCCACGACGGGCGGCTCTCAGCATCCACCTCCTCGTTCTTGTCGATACAGGAGGTCGTCAATCCCGCAAGCACGAGAGAGACACAGAAAAAGAATTTCTTCATGGTTGTTATTAGTAAATATTTTTAGTTTTGTCTTTTGAAAGTGCAAAATTAACAAATATACATGAATTAGCCAAAAATAACGGCTACTTTTCTTGCGCTAAGTCAAAAAAAGTAGCCGATGGGCATTTATTGGGGGGTTGCCAGGGAGGTGGGGGAGGTGGGCGTGGTGGGCGTGGT
>CAMPCG010000013.1 GCA_946644025.1 uncultured Prevotellaceae bacterium
CCGCCGGTGGCTATGACGACGGCGTTGGCCGAGAATCGCTCCAGCTTGCCGGTGACGAGGTTCTTGGCGATGATGCCGCGTGCGCGTCCGTCGACGATGACGACGTCCTCCATCTCGTAGCGGGTGTAGAGTTTCACCTTCTTGGCCTGCACCTGTGCGCTCAGTGATGAGTAGGCGCCGAGCAGCAGCTGCTGACCCGTCTGGCCCTTGGCATAGAACGTGCGGCTCACCTGTGCTCCGCCGAAGGAGCGGTTGGCCAACATGCCGCCGTACTCGCGGGCGAAGGGCACGCCCTGGGCCACGCACTGGTCGATGATGTTGTTAGACACCTCGGCCAAACGGTAGACGTTGGCCTCGCGGGCACGATAGTCGCCACCCTTCACGGTGTCGTAGAACAGGCGGTAGATGGAGTCGCCGTCGTTCTGATAGCACTTGGCGGCGTTGATACCACCCTGTGCGGCGATGGAGTGGGCACGGCGGGGCGAGTCCTGGATGCACAGGTTGATGACGTTGAAGCCCATCTCGCCAAGCGAGGCAGCGGCTGAGGCGCCGGCCAAGCCGGTACCGACGACGATGACGTCGAGCTTCAGCTTGTTCTTGGGGTTCACCAGACGCTGGTGGGCTTTATATTCCTTCCATTTCTCAGGTACTGGACCTGCGGGAATCTTTGAATCGATTATTTTTGCCATAATAGTTTTAATTTATCTGTTTACGTTTTAAGGCGGGGCTGCGACGGTGTCGCAGCATAGGAAACAAGCCTTCTGTTTTTACTGTGGGCAGCTGGCGGCAGCATCCTTGCAGACGTCGGCGGCAGGCTGGCAGCACTCGCAGAGCGAGGGAGCGCAGCCGAAGGCGAAGGCCAGCACCACGACGAGGAAGCCGAGCATGAGCAGGGTGACGTAGATAAGGCCAATCCACTGGATGCGGCACTGCCAGGTCTTGCCGCTCCATCCGAGTGTCTGCAGGGCCGACCAGAAGCCGTGGCTCAGGTGGAGCCAGATGGCGCAGATCCAGATGAGGTAGAGCACCATGAAGAGGGGGCTGGAGAATGTGTCCTGAATGTAGGCGAAGCCATCAGAGGGGCTGTGTGCCACGGTGATGCCCGTCAGCTCGGCAAACATCATGTTGTACCAGAAGTTGTACAGGTGCAGGATGAGTCCGAGCAGGATGATGATACCCAGCACGAGCATGTTGCCCGATGCCCATTTCTCGACGGCATTCGAGCCGTTTACCGTGGTGGAGACCTCGTAGCGGCTCTCGCCACGTGCGCGCCGATTCTGGGCCGTGAGGATGAAGGCAAAGACAATGTGAATCACGGCCAGCGCGGCCAGACCCATCGTTGCCACCACGGCATACCAGTTGGCGCCGAGGAGTTCACAAATCATGTTGTAGGCCTCGCCGGAGAAGAGCGCTACAATGTTCATGGCGCAATGAAACGTCAGGAACAAGATGAGCGCAATGCCGGTGACGGACATTACAACTTTCCTACCGATAGAAGATTTTAATAACCACATAACAATTTTGATATTAATTAATAATTAGAAATTTAGTCGAGCTCTGTTCCTTACGGCCATGCGGCAGACCCGCAACGGAGACGTCAAGACATAATTTTTAAATAATTATAAATTCCGCGTGCAAAGATAGTGAATTTTCTTTATTTAACAATGGAAAATCGGGAAAAAGTTTCGCCCGCAGCCAACAAAACGCAAAAAGGGCGGCAAAACGCCCTGTTTTGCCGCCCATAGAGGCCAGGAGAGAACGCCTCCGCCCTCACTTCTTCAGCATCGATGCCACCCACAGGATGACAACGGCACCGACAATGGCCGTACCGAGCTGGCCCAGCAAGCCGCCCCACTCTATGCCGACCAGGTCGAAGAGCCAGCCGCCCAGCAGACCGCCGAAGAGACCCAGGATGAGGTTCATGATGAGGCCGAAGCCGCCGCCTTTCATTAACTTGCCTGCGCAGAAGCCTGCCAGACAGCCGATGACGATACTTAGAATGATGCCCATGGTAATCAAGTGTTTTTAGGGTTAATAATAAGGGGTTATATGATGGTCAGAAACCATGCTTATACATTGGGCCGTCCATGCCCGGGAGTCGGGCCGTCCAAGCCCGGAGGTGTTACCCGTCCAGGCCTTTCACCACAGTTTGAAGGCGTCCCACCAGTGGTCCATCTTGCGCTTGTAGATGTAGCCCGCGCCATACTCGCCGGTGTATCCGTCGAGCCAGTCGTAGACGTTCTGCTTGTAGAACATCTTCACGTACTGGTTGCTCGTCGGCGAGAGGCGGTACTCCATCGACACATTGTCGAAGAACGACTGCTTCTGTCCCTCCACCTCCTGTCCGCTGGACACCTTGCCGCCTATCTGAACCTTCAGGCGGTTGTTCCAGAAGCGCTTGGCAAACTGGAAGGAGTAGTCGGTGTGCATGTTGCCGCTGGCGTCGGTGCTGTTGTCTATGCCCATGCTCACGTCGAGGGTGCTCAGGGCGTTGCCGGCAATGTTGTTAATCTCGTTTTGCAGGAACGAGCTCAGCGCGGCGTTCATGGAGAATCCCGCCGTGTTGCCGTCGGCCAGGTACATGCCCGTGGTGAGCATCGTCACGGCCAGCTTGCCGCGCTGCTCCACGCTCATGGACTGCAGTTCGCTCTGCACCGACATGTCCTCGGGGGCGGCGATGGTGAACGTCAGTCCCATGTCGTTGAGCGTCTTCGTCACTTCCACGCCACAGTCAAACAACACGCTACGGCTCTGCGTCCCCTCCTGTCCCACCGTGGCCCGTGTGCGCTCGGTGGCGGTGATGTTCAGCCGCGGATTGTCCACAGGCCCGGTGAACTCCACGTAGCTGCCGTCCTGTATGGTGAACGTCTTGAGCGGGATGACGGGCAGCGAATACTTCATCGTGCCGCTGCTGATGGTGTAGCGGCCCGTCAGCGACATGTCCTCGGTGGCCGACATGCGCAGCCGCAAGTCGCCGCCGCCAAAGAGGTCGACATAGTTAGACTGCTCCGCATTCAGGCCGCAGCGTATGTGGGCCCCCTGGTCGATGGAGACGGTGAGGCTGAGGTCCATGCCGCTGGGCACGGGACGCTTCACGACGACGGTACGAGTGGTGTCGCTGAAGTCGGTGAAATGGACCAATTCGTCCATTTGGTTGTCGGTGGAGAGGGGCGAGTCGAGGAGCAGATAGGTGATGTCGGTAGTGCCGAGCACGCTGAGGCGTCCGCGCACATTCATCTTCTCGGTCGTGCCACGTACGGAGGCGGCCAGACTGACGAAGCCCTTGCCGTAGAGCAACGACCCTGCCTGCTGGCGCGAATTGATGAGCTGCAGCTCGCGGCCCCGTATGCGGAAGTCGAGAGGGGCGGCTCCCGAGGCACCGAAGTCGGCCGTGCCGTTCAGGGTGATATAGGCCACGGTGTCGGCCGTGTGCTTGTCGCCGCCGATGGCCTTGTTCACCAGGTTGAAGGTGCTCGTGAGCAGGTCGCGCTGGCGCTCCTCGGGGCTTGCATAGAGCTTGAAGTTGTTGAGTGTCAGCTTAGAGTGCTCAATGCTGATGGGCGAGTTGTCGATGCCCATGCGGATGCCGTAGGGCGTGGAGAAGAGCGTGGCCGAGTCAAGACGCACGCTACCGTCGATGACGAGCTTGTCCAGCGGGCCGCTCATGGACAGCTGGCCGTTGGCATAGCCCTCCAGGCCCACGATGCGGTCGGTGATGAAGCCGTTCACCATGTTCAGCGGCGTCTGCTCCAACGTCAGCTTCACGTCGGCGTGCTCGTGGCCGTCCGACACTTTCTTATTGATGTAGGAGCCCGAAAGGGAGGCCACCTGACGGTCGCCGCGCAGCAGGATTCCGTCGATGGAATGGGTGTTATCGGTGTTTTGCAGGTAGACAAACTCGGTGTTGATATTGCCCATGTCGTTGCCCTCGTAGACCATGTCGTCCACGTCCACGTCGGCGGCTACCGATATCTGCTTCTTCGCGTCCATGATGATGTGGAAGTCGCCCAGCAACATTCCCTCAATGTTGGGCAGGAAGGGCAGTGCCGCCGTCAGCTCTTTCAGGTTCAGCTTCGCCACGCTCACGGTGAGGTCCTGCAGGCGGGTGCTGTCGGTCTCCTCTGAGTAGACATCGATGGTGGTGCCGTCGGCATCTTCCATCTCCAGCTTGGCCGACAGGCGTTGGTCATTGCGCAGGAAGAGATAGTTGTCGTCGTTCAGGGTGAACTCGCGGAAAGCTATGGTGGGGGTCTTGGGCAGCAGGGTAAAGCGCAAACCGTCCGATTCCATCGAGGCCTGGGTGCCTAAGCGCAGACCCAGACGACCCTCCTTGTTGAAGACGCGGAAGCCCAGCCGCGCACCGTGCTCGTAGAGGTGGCCGTCGGCCAGCGCGGTGAGGGGAATGGCGTTATTGCGCCCGTTGGCTACGCGGGCCTGGTAGGTCAGTCCGTGTTCCGAGTCCTTCAGCGTCACCTGGGCGGTGTCTATGTCGGTGTCGCCAATGCCAATATGGTGTATGTACATCTGGCCGTTAATGCCGTTGGCGGCCGACATGGTGATGTCGGCAAGCATCTCCTTGTAGTCAATGTCGCGTGAGGCATGGAGGAAGCGCGCCGCCACGTTCTCGCGCCCGCTGCTGACGTAAAGGCGCATGGTGGGGAGCATCTCCTTGAGCCGCGCCTGGTCGATGATGCGGTTGTTCAGCTGATGGCCTACGGTGTCGGAGAGGGCGGTGAGCTTCTGCAGCAGCTGGTCGTAGGGACCGCTGGCGTCGAGCTTCACAATGAAGTTGCCGTTCTGTATGCGGGCGTAGGTTGTGTCGGGCCTCACGGCGAGCAGCACGCCCAGGTTCTCGGGATGGTAGACGCCGGTGGAATCGGTGATTACGAAGTCTCTCAGCAGTCCTGAGAGCTTGTGGCTGTCCCTCAGGTCGCTCTCCAGCTTGACGTCGCCGTTGAGGCCAATGTCAAGGTGCTTACCCGTGATGCTGCGTCCCTGAAGGTTGCGCAGGGCGAGGGTGCCGACGGTGAGTCCCTCGTCGACGGTGGCGGCGAGGGTGATGCTGTCGGCCTGCCACTGCTGGTCGTAGACGAGACTGTCTACCGTGACAAGGGCCTCGATATAGGTCTGCGGGACGTAAGGGTCGTAGCCGTGGCCGCGGGCACTGATGCTGGCACTGCCCACGGTACAGGCAACGCCGGGCAGATAACGGCCGAAATTGAAGTCGGCCAGGTCAAAATCGGCCGTGTAGGACTCGGCCTCGGTGTCCGTGCGGGCGCTGCCCTTCAGGAGGGCCTGGCCGTCGTGGGCGGTGAAGTCGGTGGCGAACTGTGGCCCGGTAGACGAGAAGGTGCCGTCCAGCCGCAGGCCGGGGGGCACGGTGATGCTCTTAGGGTCGAGGCCAAGGGTGGAGAAGACGAACGAGGGGTTCTGTAGCGACAACTTGTAGCTGAGCGACGAGGAGGGAGCGGCGGAAAGGGAGGGGAGGCCGCTGAGCGAGCTGAGGTCTACGACGCCGTCGGCCTCGGCATGGAGGGCGGTGGGGAGGTCGAGGATAAGCTTGTCGAAGGTGACGGAAGCCAGCGTGCCGTAACACTCGCCCTTGACGGTGAGCGGCCACTCGGGCAGCCCCTTCACCGGGTAGAAGTGGGCGATGTCGTAACGGGAGAGGGAAGCATCGAGCTGGAGACGGCTATCCACGGATTTCCCGTCGGCAATCAGCTGCTCGTCGAAGCTGGAGTAGTCTATGCTGGCCTGGGCATAGACGGAAGAGGAAGGGGTGTTCAGGAACAGGTCGGCTATGCGTATGCCGAGGCTGTCGAGCGCCACGTGCGTCTTTAAATCGGTGACGTGAAGGCCGCAGCGCTCCTTCATACTGGCCTGGCTCACGGCAAGGCGCAGGTCGGTGGAATGGTAGGAAATGGAGTCTACGGCGAGGGACAGGTCGGTGAAGCCGAGGTGGGAGTAGTCCATGAGCTGGGTGTCGGCCTGACGGGGCTCGAAGGGCAGGTCGTAGGCCAGGGTGCTCTGGGCGATGCGGAGGGAGGCCACGTCGTATCGCTCATGGAGCAGGTCGATGGCAGCCCCGGTGGCGACGGCCTGCGCCAGCGCCGCACCGACTATCATGGAGTCGCCGGGAAGGTGAACTTCACAGGCGACATTGCTCAGCGTGGCCTCACGAAGGGCGATGTACCAGGGAATGGGCTCGCTCACGGTGGTGTCTACGGCGGCGGTGTCGGAGAGCAGCACGCTGACGTCGGCATCGGAAAGAAGCAGCGACGACACATCGACGCTGCCGACGTTGAGGTCGGCCGCCGTCGAACCGACGGTGAGCTGGCCTATGGTGCCCCGCACCTGCGTGTCGCTGATGAGGTCGAGCGTGTTCAGCCGGGCCTGGCTGATGCTGAGGCTGCCCAGCTCGGCACGAAGGCTGAAGAGGGGGAGCACGGCCAGGCTGGCATCGACACGGCCAATGTCGGCGATGGTGTCGCAGGGCTGGAAAGCGCCGGCTGCGGCAGTAGAGTCGGGGCGCATGACCATCACGCGCTCCAGGCTGAGCGTCAGCGGGAAGCGCAGGCTGACGCCCCCGATGCTGATGTCAAGCCCCGTGGCCTCGGACGCCATGGCCGTGGCCTTGTCGACGAGCCACTTCTGGACCGGCGGCACGTAGACCACAAAGGGCAAGGCGAGCAAGAGGGCAACGATGGCTGCCGCAATGATGACGATATGTCTGGCCCGGACTTTCATTATTTGCTACCTTTGTTTCCTGACATGATGGTAATAATGGCCGAGATGTCGGCCACGTCGACCGAGCCGTCGCCGTTGACGTCGGCGCTGCCCGCCGCTGACGCGCCGGGAATGGGGGCATCGGGAATGGAAGCGCCGGAAGCGTTGGCCATGACGGTGATGACGGCCGAGATGTCGGCCACGTCGACCGTGCCGTCGGCGTTGACGTCGCCCCTCGTGTCGGTCTTGGCTGTAGAGAAGGTGGCAATGCTTAGGGGCACGACGCTGGCGGGCGAAGTGTTGCTCACAGGCTTGACACAGGCCCTGAACGGCTGGCCGCCCACGTTGGCGCGACGGCAATATTGCCCGTCTGCATCGATGGAGTAAGTGTCCTCCTCGTCGCTGACGCCGACGGTGCCCATCGTCCCGACGAACTTGAACCTGAGGCTGGCGGCGACGCTCGATGCCGCAGCTCTGATGGTGGCGTTGCGCCCGCAGAACCTTACCGGCGTGAGCGTCATGTCGCGGTGGCCGTCGAGTCCGGCACCCGGCACGTTGACGAGGTAGGGGGTGTAAGCCTGCAGCCCGGCGGCCGGCGCGAAGTAGAGCGTGCCGCCCTCGTCGCCGATGAACTCCATGAGCCAGAAGTCGTAGCCGCTGTCAGCCTCGTGGGTCATCCAGCGGGCCTCGGTGCCGTCGGCCAGCAGACAGCGGTCGGCGGCGAAGGGCAGGCAGAGGGTGGTCCACGAGGGGGTCCGCGTCCCTCCGCTCGCGGTCATGCCGCTGCTGAAGGTGCGGGTATAGACGACGCTGTCGGCGGTGAAGTCGGCAATGGGCATGAAGGGCAGCCCGTCGTCGCTGAGGCTGAGCATCTTGGCGCTGGTGCCCTTCACCACGTTGGGACCGAGGCCCGACGGGGTGGGAATGTCGCTGGAGAGGAAATAGACGCAGTTGGGGTTGGCGCTGGCCTTGAGGTAGCGCGTCTCCCTGTTGCCCCTGAGGTCTACCGCCACGGCGTCGGGCGGTATGGTCATATCGCGTGCGGCTTCCTGCATCAGTGAGTGGCCGTCGGCGTGGTAGATGGTGATGGAGGGCTTCACGTAGTAGTAGAAGTCCGACTGGTAAATCATCTTGCGGTCGGGAATGTCGGTGATGCAGACGGGCCTGTAGCGTCCGTCGGCCGAGACGTCGTAGTCTTCCTCGATGACGATGGTGGAGTGAGCCTCGACCACGCGCCGCTCCAGCTGGTAGGAGAAGCCGGCGGGGACGAGGAGGATGGGCGTGAGGATGCCCTCATAGTCGGTGTCGGTATTGTTGCTGACGGTCGTCTTCATGTGGACCTTATCGCCGACGATGAACATTCCCGTCTGGTCCAGCTTGCTCAGCTGCATGTCTATGAGCAGGTCGACGTCGTTGCTGGTGGGCTTTGCCGGCACGACGCTGATGGTCTCGGCGTAGAGGTCGCCCAGGGCGGCGATGTCGGTGAAGAGCCTCACGGTGTAGTCGGTGGCCTCGGGCGGGACGATGGCGAACTCTACGGGCTGGGTCTGTCCGCTCATGAGTGTCAGTCCCACGGAGCAGGTGTCGGTGAACACGAGCCCCACCCTCTTCGTGAACAGGTGCAGGTTGCCGTAAAACTCGTCGCCGTTGTTTCTGACGACGGCCTTCACCTTCAAGGTGCGCTTGGCGGTCGGCGTGCCTTCGTATGTCAGGCTCATCAGCTGCAGGCTGTAGTTACGTTCGGGCAGTATAGGCTTTTCGGGTGTCACGGCGGGCAATCCCGTGTCGGGCTGTGCGCCGATGAGTGCTCCCTGGCGCATGGTGTAGCCGTCGTCGCTGTTTCCGGCCCCTATGCCTTTCTTGTCGGTGGGGTTTGAGAGGCTGAGCAGGTAGTAGCCGTCGCAGTGTCCGCCCCATCCCCAGTTGAAGTGGAACATCTCGTCGCCGTCGAACCCGTCGATGATGAAGGCATGGCCTCCGCCCGACGAGGCGCCGGTGATGTAGACGGGCCGCTGCGCTGCCAGTTCGCCGTAGATGAGTTCGCTCCACTGGCTGAGGGTATAGTCGTAGCGGCTGGCCATGGTGGTGGCCTGGTCGTAGCCGAAGTAGGTCTTGAGGGCCTCGGGCACGCCCCAGCTGTCGGTGCCCGAGGCAATACGGCTGTAGTTCATGCGCACGGCGGCTCCGCAGACGTGCATGAGCTGTGCCACGGCGTCGGCCTGCCGGCGTTGCTCGTCAGTCCTGATGACGGCATTGGCATAGTAGACATTCTGCATGGCGGCCCAGTCGAAGGCAGTGCCCTGCTCCACGGCCTGCACCCTGTACTGCAGGTTGCTGGTGATGTAGGGGGCTATGTAGGCTGTGGTGCAGGCGGGCCGCCCTGTGCGCTGGGCGTGGTAGTTGAGCAGCTGCGCCATGGCCGTGGCCACACACCCGGTGTAGCACTTGTCGGTGTAGCGGAGGGTGTCGAGCAGCAGCCGGTTATAGGGCACATTCTGGTTCCACGTCGTGGTGAGCAGCGGTGTGATGGAATGGCGTATGACCGGCGCCCTATAGGGTGTTGGGCGCTGGGTGGTGGGGGCTGGGGGCTGGATGGTGGCTATCTGCGCTGCCATGTCGTCGAGCCAGGCGCGGAAGTTGTCGGGCAGGCTGTCGGGGCAGAAGGTGCCGCTGTCGGCATAGCCCAGTATGGGCGGCGTGTCGTCATTGGCGCTGACGATGACGAAGCCGTCGGCGCTGCCAGCGTTAAAGATGAAGAAAGGAGAGGATGGGGTTGGTGGGGTTAATGGGGTTGATGGGGATGATGGGCTTAATGGGGTTAATGGGTACGCGACCTCTGAGAGGCGGGGCATAGTCCTTGGCGCTCTCTTACCACTGGCAGGACTAACGTCGTAGCGGGCGGCCAGAAATTGGGCCGCCCGCTGCAGGGCTTGTTGCCTGGTCAGCGGCGCTGCGTGGAGCACGGCGCTGACGAGCAAGACTGCTATGAGGAGGAGGGGTCTTTTACTCATTGACCGTTAACCGTTGACCACTCATTTCTCATTTATCATTAATCATTTAGCATTTAGCAAAGCGCCTTTAGCGAGTCGCGCCGTTGACGTAGCCATGACGTCGATGACTTCGCCGATGTCGGCCACGTCGATGACGCCGTCGCCGTTGACGTCGGCGTACTTGTCGTAGAAGCCGCTGGACATGTAGTCGATGATGAGACCCACGTCGGACACGTCGACGGCTCCGTCGCCGTTCACGTCGGCGGGCAGTTCCTCGGGTTTCGGATCAGGCACCACCACTTCGGGGTAGCGGTTGGAGGGTTTCGACTCTCCATACTGGTCGTAGAGTGCCGTCACGTAGTAGTAGGAGTCTGGCTCAGGATTGGTGTCTACATAGCTTGTGGCGTTCGACGAGAGCACCGAGGCGAGCTTTCCGTTGCGGTAGACGCGGTAGCCGGTGAGTTCCTTGAGCGGTGTCTCGTAGGCGATGTCGTCGAGGAAGAGTCCCGTTCCGCTCTGGCTGTTGCACCGCAGCGCCATGTGTGCATAGTTCTGCGGCATGGCAATCTTGTATTCCTTCCACTCGGTGGTCACCTGGAATGTCTCGGCAATGACGGTCCAGTCGGCCTCGTCCATGTCGAGCACTGAGTGGTATTCCTTCTCCGTGGCGAGCACCTGCATCTGCTCTGTTCCGTCGACGCCCTTCGCCCAGAAGCTGACGGTGTGAGGCATCCTGCTCAGCTCTGGCGTGATAATCCAGTCGTTGTTGGGCACGCGATACTCTCCGCCCATCGTGGCGGCGGTCCACCAGGCAGCGAAGTAGTTGTTGCCGCTGTGAGGCAGGAACTGCTGTCCGCCCCTCACCTTGTCGAGCTTGGCCTCCCTGGGGTCCATGACGATGAAGGACTTGGGCGTGTGCCAGTTGGTGTAGCTGATGTTGTTGTAGCTCTGCGTGTAGCCTCCGTCGCCGTCGTACATGATTAAGGGTCCCATGCCCTCGTAGGTGAAGGGCAGGTAGTCTTCGGCTCCATCCACGATGCGTCCGCGTATGTATCTCCACGAGAGGTACACCCTGCCATCCTCGGTCGAGCCGCTTATCTCGGGCACGGGCAGCTGGTCGACGCTGGTGACGCGCACGCCGGCCGAGGCCGAGTTGTTGTCGGGCTTCTCGTCGATGCCGCAGATGATTTCCACGCGCAGGGTCTTGTCGCCGGCGGTCTTGGGCTTGTTGTAGCTGAAGTAGTAGTCTTGGGTGGCGTGGGCCGCTATGTCCTTCGTCACGTTGTCGGTGCCTGTGCTGTCGAGGTAGGCCACTATCTGGTCGTCGACATAAAGTGCGATGGCGTAGGCCTTGCCAGGCATGGTCTTCGTGCCGCTGTTCTTCACCGAGACGAGCACGTTGCCGTAGCTCTCCTGGCCCACCGACATCTGCATGGGGGTGCGCTTCAGGGTCAGCTTCAGGTCGTAGTCGCGGCGTATGATGCTGCCGTCGACGTAGATGCCGGTCATCTGCATCTTTCCGTACTTGTCGACGTGTGCGCCCTCCACCTGTCCGTGCTCGTCGTACTCGTAGACGATGTTGATGAAGTTGGTCTTACCTATGAGCTTGGCGGTGCCGGCCTGGGTGTCAATCTCGTAGATGCCGGTGTCGCGTCCGCCCTCGCCTATGCTGCGATCGTAGGAGCCGTCGGCGTTGGGCGTGCTCTTCTGCCCGTTGTTGAGGAATCCCATCCAGTACATCTTTCCCGTGCGGTAGTCTATCGTTGCCGACATCATGTCGCTCTGGCTCCTGAATCCCATGTCGCCTATGCGCACGAGCCGTCCATCGGTGGTGCGCACGGAGTAGATGTATCCGTTGCGGTCGGTGCCGAAGAGCTGGCCCTCGGCGTTGCAGGCCAGTGTGCGCAGCTCGCGGCCCTCCTGCATCTCGTCGGTAGAGATGAAGCTCACCTGCAGCGCGGTCAGGTCGATGGTTCCCAGTCGATAGCCTCCCGTCTCGGTCTTGAAGACGCCGTAGACGATGTCGTCCTCGGGGTAGTAGGCCAGGTCGGTGGGCTGATAGTCTATCTTGCCCAGCACGTCGTAGCGCACGCCGGTGTAGGTGCCGTCGGCGGCCACGCTGTCCCACGTCCAGCGCAGCACGTCAATCTCCAGCTCGGTGTCTATATAGGAGCTGTCGCCCTCCCATCGGAACACCTCTACGTTGTGTCCGTTGAAGGTGTAGTACTCGTTGCCGCCCTTGTAGATGCCGCCGTAGTTGCCCTGCAGCAGGGTGTTGCGCACGCGGAAGGCGGGGCTCAGGGGCATGGGCGTGTTGGGGTGGAGCGTCATGGCCATCATGCCGCGGTTGGAGGTGGTGGTGTGCTGCACGCCCTCCGGGTCGGTCCATTTGTCGCCGCCGGCGGGGTATTGCGTCCACACCATCGCGCCGGTGCTGTCGGCCACCTGGTAGTACCAGTTGATGAGCGAGCCGTTGATGACTACAGGCCCCAGGTCCTGGGCACTGGCTGAAAAACACGTCATGGCTGCCATGACAGATGCAAGTAGAAATCTCTTCATGTGGTGGGGGGGGGGGTGTAGTGGGGGGGGGGGGTGTGGTGGGGGTGGTGGGTGGTGTAGCCTTTACGCTTACTTCTTGAGCAGTTCGTCGATGCGGTCGATGTAGTCGAGCGAATCGTCGATAAAGAACCGCAACTCGGGCACTATGCGCAGCTGGTAGCGCACGCGCTGGCCCAGCGCATAGCGCAGCTGCTGGTTGTTCTTCTCAATATTCTCGAGCAGCTCTTCGCCCCGCTCCGAGGGGAAGATGCTCAGGTAGGCTGTGCAGACGCTCAGGTCGGGCGACACCTTCGTGCGCGTCACGCTGACCATCACTCCGTGCATGGAGCGCGTCTGCTCCTGGAAAATCACGCTCAGTTCCTTCTGCAGCAGCCGCGCTATCTTGTTCTGTCTTGTCTCTTGCATGGTTTCAAACACGATTAATTTATGACACCGTGCAAAGGTAGTTAGTTTTTTCCAAACTACCAAAGAAAAAACGGCAAAAACATCGGGTCGGGCTTCAAAATAGCTCCGTAAGGATTTGGCCGTGTGCGGAATAATTGCTAACTTTGCCGGGGAAATAGCAATGAGACCTACAACATGAAACACGCTACACACTGCCTACGGACGGCCGCAACCGTCCTCGCCCTTTTCGCGCTGACGGCCACCGGCGGGCTGTCGGCTGCCGAGCCTTACGCCGTGAGCGTCAGCCCCGGCGAGTTCACCATCGAGAAGGCCCTCCAGGAGGCTCGGCTCCACCGGCTGCACGCCGCCGCCGACGTTCCGGCGGTGGAGCTGCGGCTGCTGCCGGGTGTCTACCGTCTGTCGCAGCCCGTGGTGCTCAGGCCCGAGGACAGCGGCACGCGCATCGTCGGCGGCGAGGGCGTCGTCGTCAGCGGAGGAGTGCCCGTCACGGGGTGGAAGAAGCAGGGGCGGCTGTGGGTGGCCGACGTGCCGCTGTGGAACGGACGGCCGCTGGAGTTCCGCCAGCTGTGGGTGAACGGACGGAAGGCGGTGCGCGCCCGCGACGTGCCAGCCGCCATGGCCGACGGCAGCGACCCCTTCGAACGCATGAACCGCATAATGAGCGTCGACAAGGAGCGAGAAATCGTCTACGTGCCCAGAAAGGCGATGGCAAGCCTCACCCCCCTCACCACCCACCCCTCACCCCTGGAGATGGTGCTCCACGAGATGTGGTGCGTGGCCAACCTGCGCGTCAAGTCGGCCACCGCAGAGGGCGACTCCGTGGCGCTGACCTTCCACAACCCCGAGAGCCACATACACTTCATGCACCCCTGGCCGTCGCCCATGGTGACGCCCGACGGCAGCCGCAACTCGGCCTTCTACCTCACCGGCGCACTGCAGCTGCTCGACGAGCCGGGAGAGTGGCACCTCGACACCGCCCGGCGGCGGCTCTACTACATGCCCCGGCAGGGCGAGGACATGGCCACCGCCGAGGTCATAGCGCCGGCGCTGGAGACGCTGCTGCGCGTGGAGGGCACGCACGACGAGCCCGTCAGCGGCATCAGCATTGAGGGCGTCACCTTCTGCCACGCCACCTGGCTGCGGCCCTCGCTCATGGGCCACGCACCACTGCAGGCCGGCATGTTCATGAACGAGGCCTACAAAATCAGGCCGCAGATAAGCCGTCCGAACGGAGACCACAAGCTGGACAACCAGGGATGGGTGGGCCGCCCGGCGGCGGCCGTGGCCGTAAGCTGCGCCGAGGGGCTGACGTTCAGCCACTGCCGCTTCGAGCACTGCGCTTCGACGGCCCTCGACTACCATATATATATAAAAGGTGGAAGCATCAGCCAGTGCCTGTTCAGCGACATCGGCGGCACGGCCATCCTCGCCGGCTCGTTCGGGCCTGAGGGACACGAGGCCCACAAACCCTACGACCCCACCGACCGGCGCGAGATATGCCGCGACCTCGTCATCGACGGCAACCGCATAGACGATGCCGCCAACGAGGACTGGGGCTGTCTGGGCATCGCCGCAGGATTCGTGAGGGGCATCTGCATCAGCGGCAATGAGATTTCGAATGTGTCCTACTCCGGCATCTCGCTCGGATGGGGATGGAACCAGCAGACCTGCGCCATGGCCGACAACACCATACGCCGTAACTACATACACCACTACGCCCGCCATAACTACGACTGCGCCGGCATCTACACCCTCGGGGCACAGCCGCACACGTTCATAGAGGAAAACGTAGTGGACAGCATCTGCACGCCCTCCTACGTACACGACCCCGAGCACTGGTTCTACCTCTACACCGACGAGGGCAGCGCCTACATCACCGTGCGTAACAACTGGACGCCCAGCGAGAAATTCTTGAAAAACGCCAACGGCCCCGGCTGCACCTGGCAGAACAACGGGCCACGAGCAGAGGACAAATGGCGGAGAAGATAATTATGAAGGGGGAGTGAAAGGGGGAGTGAAAGGGACGTTACCCTAATTAACGACAAAGGTAACGTCCCTTTCACTCCCCTTTCACTCCCTCTTTACTCCCCTTTCACTTCCCTTTAGAACAGCTTATTGGGATAGACGCCCTCGTCCACCAGCTTCTGTATGCGCTCCACGGTGGCCTGACGGTCGGCGGCATAGGTGACACCAAACCAGACGCTCGTCGTGTCGAGCACCTCGCAGGTAGCCGTTCCGTCGGTGATGAGCTTGTTCACCATGAGGGGGATGAAGAACTCGGCCTTCAGGTTCTCGATGTTCTTCGGGTCGCTGAGGAACTCGCGGAAGTACTGCTCAGAATACTCGAAGTAGTCGGGCGTGAAGCCCCACATGTTCATCGACACGGGCACGTTCTCGCCCAGTGGCTGCCACTTGCCTTCCTCGTCCTTGAATCGGATGGGCTGGTCGGGAGCTCCGGCCTGTGAGCCGTCCTCGGCACAGCGCACTATCTCGGTGCGCTCCACCACGTCGGTCAGATGGCGCTTCTCGTCGTAGGCGCAGACGCCACGGGCCACGGTGCCATTCTCCGAGAGCGTGTTGCTCACGCGGAAGCCTACCATGGCGTACTCGTTCTTCGAGCCTTCCTTCAGTCCGCTGAGGAACTTGCCTATCTGCATGAAGGCGTCGCGGCCGTAGAAGTCGTCGCAGTTGATGACGCAGAACGGCTCCTTAATCACGTCCTTGCCCATGAGTACGGCGTGGTTCGTGCCCCACGGCTTGACGCGGCCTTCGGGAACGCTGAAGCCCTCGGGCAGCGCGTCGAGGGCCTGGAAGCACAGCTCGCACTGCACCTTGCCCTCGTACTTCGAGAGAATCTGGGTGCGGAACTGCTCCTCGAAATCCTTGCGGATGACCCATACTATCTTGCCGAAGCCGGCCTGGATAGCGTCGTAGATACTGTAGTCCATGATGGTCTCGCCGTTGGGGCCCAGACCGTCAAGCTGCTTCAGGCCGCCATAACGGCTACCCATGCCAGCAGCAAGCAGAAACAATGTTGGTTTCATAGCATTTATTTAAAATTAACTTGCAGCGCACAAGTAGGAGGCGACGTGTCTCACGTCGCATTCCTGCAGATTGTGGCGACGTGTCTCACGTCACATTCCAGCAGATTGTTGCGACGTGAGACACGTCGCCTCCTACCAAAAGCACTTTAATAACGATTAGTTATATAGCGGTCATAAACTTTTCCCGGGCCTGTCCTGTGAGTAGGACTGGCCCGGGAAAGCCCGGCTGGTCATTTACTTGATGATGACCTTCTTACCGTTGATGATGTAAAGACCCTTTCTGTCGCTCATCACGCGGCGGCCCTGGAGGTCGAAGACGACGTCGTCCTTCTTCTCGGCCACGTTGATGGTGTCAATGCCAGTGGTAAACGACTTGTAGGCCTTGACGAGTTCCTGGATAGCCGTTCCGATGGCTACGATGCTGGAATTGGGGTCGGCCAGGACAGCCTTCGCGTTGTCGAGGGCAGCCTTCAGGTCGGAGTCGTCGGCACCTGCGGCAACAGCTGCTTCAACCTTGCCCACGAAGGTAGACGAAGCCACGAGGAACTGTCTGACGGCGGCCTTCACAGCGTCGACGATGGCGGCAAAGTCGTTGGAGCCACTGTTCAGGAGCGTGGTGATGTTCTCGATGGAAGTGTTCAGCGACTCGCTGTCCAGCACCTCCAGATAGGGCTCCATCCTCGTCTTCACGTCGTTAGCAGCACTCTTCAGCTGAGTGAGCATAGTCATAGCACCTGCAATGGCCTTGTCCACGTCCTTGTCGTTGATGGCGGCAATCACTGCCTCGAAAGCAGCCTTCAGCTCGGGATAGCCGTAACGGTCGGCAAACTCCTTGACCTGGGGAGCATACTCGTCGATGAGGGGCTGAACGGCGTTCAGGATGTCAAAGAGAGCGTTGATGTAGTCCTCGGTAGTGGAGCTGGGGTTCATATAGACGGTCATACCGGCAGTAGCGGCGGCGTTTGCAGCCTCCGTGTTCAGCTGCTGAGCCAGGACGACGGCCTTGCTCAGGGTCTTCTTGGCGAAGTCCTTCACGTCGGTGTCGAGCTTCTTGGCAGCAGCGGCGATGCTTGCCACGGTGGCGTCGTCGGCGTTCAGTGCAGCCTCAGCCTCGGCGATGATGCTGGCCAGAGGAGCGACGCCCAGGGCCTTCAGCTTGCTGATGGCCTCCTCGAGGGCGGCCTTGGCATCGATGAGTGCGTTGGTGTAGACGACAATCTTCGTGATGGCTTTTCCTTTTTCAATCTCGAAGCCCAGAAGACCGGCAGCATCCATCTTGTAGATAGCACGACCGACACCCTCATTGAGGGCAGTCTTGGGAGCACCGTCGTCCTTTCTTACGGCGTCGTCCTTACTGCCAGTGTAGAAGGCACTGCCAGTGTAGAAGATTTCCACAATCTCGCCGGATTTCAGGTTACCGACGGCAGCGCAGCGTCCGGCACCCGAGCCCAGTACGAGTCCCTCTCCGTCGACGATGCTCCATCCCTTATTTTTACTGTCAAGGACGGCCTGGACGGCAATGTTCTGAAGGCCCTCGTTGGTGCAGAAGAACACGTTGTTGGCCTTCTTGTTGGCCTCGTTCCAGATAGCGCCGACAGCCGTCGACTCAAGCGTCAGGGTGACGTCGCCCATGGCGGTGAAGTCTAAGGTAGTGGCGGTGTAGGCACTGGCGTCGAAGTTGGCCACGTTGATGACGGCAGCTCCCTGCACGGTGGAATTATCGGTCCACACGTTGCTGATGGTGGCGGTACCGGGGGCGACGGCCGTGACATTGCCTTCCTCATCGACGGTGGCAACGCTCTCGTCGCTGCTCTCCCACCGGGTGGTGAAGGTGTTGGGGTCTACGTGAACGTTCAGCTTATAGGTAGCACCGGGCACCAGGTTCACCGACTCGGGAGTGACGGTGATGGTGGGCTGAGTGGCGTCGGGACGCTCCCAGTCCACGCTCCAGGCGGCGTTAATCTGTGTGCCACCGGCATTGCTGTTGTCGAAGTAGAGCACAATCTTCTCCTTGGCGGCGATACCGCTGACGGTCAGCTCTCCGGCCTCGCTGGCTCCCTTCTCGGGGAAGGCTCCGCCCTCGAAGGTCACCTCAGAGCCGTCGACCTCAACCTTGGTGACGTTGATGAACTGGTCGATGCTGGCGTCTTTCTTGGCATAGTTGCCCACGGCAGCCACGTAGAGCTTGGTGATGGTGTAGTTCTCACGGACGGTGAACTCCAGGCTACCGCCGGCCTGACCGGTGCGGAACTTGAGGCCCTTGCTGGTCATGGGCTCAGCCATGGACGAGCCTGTACCGGCGATGTAGGTGCCGGCGATGGTGTAACTCTGACCTTCGGCAGTAACGTCCTTGTTACCATTCTTCTGGTCCTTCTCGGTCTCCGTTCCAGTCTCGGCAAATGCCACGCTGAAGGAGAACAGTGCTGCGAAGAGCACTAACAGTGACTTAGTAAAATGCTTCATGTTGTTAATAATTTAGGGTTAGTAAATAAAGTAAGAGGCCCCCCCTTCGGCCCCCGAGGGGGCTACGATAGTTTTGCGGTTTGTAGTATAGTAGCCCCCTCGGGGGCCGAAGGGGGGGCTTTTGGTGTTTTATGCTCCCATGATAAACCGCTCTGCCTCTATGGCGGCCTGGCATCCTGTTCCGGCGGCGGTAATGGCCTGCCGGTAGGTGGGGTCGGCGCAGTCTCCGGCAACGAACACTCCGGGCAGCTTGGTGCGCGGCGTGTTGTCCACCTTCTTCAGGTAGCCAGCCTCGTCGGTGTCGAGCCAGGGGCGGAAGAGGTCGGTGTTGGGCTTATGTCCTATGGCGAGGAAGAATCCGTCTATCTGTATGTCCACCGTCTGCTCGTCGGGCTCGCCCTTGCGGCGCACCAGGTGGGCTCCCTCCACGCCGTCCTCGCCGAAGAGGCCGAGGGTGTTGTGCTCAAAGAGTATCTCGATGTTCTCGCGCTCCATGACCCGCTGCTGCATGACCTTCGACGCGCGGAGGAAAGGCTTCCTCACGACGAGGTAGACCTTCTTGCAGATGCCGCTCAGGTAGAGAGCGTCCTCGCAGGCGGTGTCGCCACCACCCACCACGGCCACGGTCTTCTTGCGGTAGAAGAACCCGTCGCAGGTGGCGCAGGCCGAGACGCCCATGCCCATGAACCGCTGCTCGTCGGGCAGTCCTAAGTACTTGGCTGCAGCGCCGGTAGCGATGATGACGGTGTCGGCCAGCAGCTCGCGTCCGCTGTCGTCGGTGAGGCGGTAGGGGCGGGTCGAGAAGTCCACGCCGACAATCTCGCCGTCGCGTATGTCGGTGCCGAAGCGCTCGGCCTGCTGGCGCAGGTCCATCATCAGCTGGTTACCATCCACGCCCTCGGGGTAGCCGGGAAAGTTCTCCACCTCGGTGGTCTGCGTGAGCTGTCCGCCGGGCTGCAGACCGCAGTACTCCACAGGCTGCAGGTTGGCACGGCTGGCATAGATGGCGGCTGTGTAGCCTGCGGGCCCGCTGCCTATGATAACACATTTGGTCGTTTCCATATATTATAAAAAAGATGTATTAGGATGCAAAAATACTAATTACTGACTACAATAAGAAACGAACGGGGCGGAAAAGTGATTTTTTTAGTTAGTTTTAACGTTACAAGCCGCAAAGTTCCCCTACCGACGCCGTCCATCCGCCCGTAACGCGCCGCCGTAGGAGCCGCTACAGCCCCAGCCGTCCTGACGATGGGAAAGAGCCGTTGAAAAGTTGTTGCTGCTCGTATATCGAATGGTGAAAGGTCAGGGACAATCTATAAACACTGTCAGTATTTCTATAAACACTGACAGTGTTTGTAAAAATTCCGACGGGGATTGTAAAAATTGACAAAGCGTGGCCGCCGCTTTGCAGTAGGAGGCGACGTGTCTCACGTCGCCTCCTAAAAGGATTAAAGTTCAAAATGCATGGTCTCCGATTAGGCCGCGCCGTGTGTCAAAGCGCAGACAACCGCAGAACGATGCATTTTGAACTCTGTGGCGTGCTTTAGTGCAGCAGTTTCTCTATCTCGGCCTCGATGACCTCGATCTTGGTGGTGGGCTCGAAGCGTGCCACGACGTGTCCCTGCTTGTCGATGAGGAACTTGGTGAAGTTCCACTTGATGGTGGGCTTGTCCTTGTAGTCGGGGTCGTCTTTCGAGAGCATGTCGTCAAGTATGTGTGCAATGGGGTGCTCCATGTCCCATCCGGCAAATCCCTTCTGCTCCTGCAGGAACTTGAAGAGGGGGTCGGCGTCGGGGCCGTTCACCTTTATCTTCTTGAATCGGGGGAAGTCTGTGCCGAAGTTCAGCTTGCAGAACTCGTGTATGGACTCGTCGGTACCGGGAGCCTGCTGGCCAAACTGGTTGCAGGGGAAGTCCAGGACGACGAAGCCCTCTGAGCGGTGTTTCTCGTAGAGCTTCTCCAGTTCATCATACTGGGGAGTGAACCCGCACTTCGTGGCAGTGTTTACAATGAGCAGCACCTCGTTGGCATACTCCTTCATCGACACGTCTTTGCCTTTTCTGTCCTTGACAGTGAAATCATAAATGGTTTTCATAGTTCTTTTTTTGAGGGTTTATCTTTTATCGGTTCTCATTTTTCATTTCTCATTCGCCTACAGGCCCCACGCGCGCTTGACGTTGTCTATGGGCAGCTGCTCCACGCGCTGCTCTGTGTCGTCGGGCAGGTTGCAGAAGAAGTCTATCCCCGTGAGGCGCTGCAGCTCGGCTATGTTCACGGCATAGTCTGCCAGCGGCTGCTTGCTGTCGTAGCTCGACCTGTGCTCCATCCAGAAGCCTACGGCCTTGTACCCCTGCGCGTTTTTCAGCAGCAGGGCCACGAAGAAGTACTTCGGCACGAGCATCTCGCCCTTCAGCTTGGTGGGCAGTGTCTGGCCGTCTTCTATCGTTCCGCCCTTCACGACGTAGAGTGTCTCCGTGGCCTGGGCGTTGGCCCACGAGCGCACCTGGCTCTCCAGCCGGAACCAGGGGCTCCAGTCGTTCCTGTAGCTCTCGCTGCCGCTGAGGCTTCCGTTGAACGCCTTGTACTGGGGCTGCATGTTGGTGAGGAAGAAGGTCTGGTAGTTGGCCTCCTCGGAATAGAGGCGGTCTGCCGAGGGGCAGATGTGGCCGTGGTCGAACCCGCTGTTGTAGAAGCAGTCCTGCGTCAGGTAGAGGCTGTTTTGCAGCAGTGGGTCGTGGGGGTACTGGTTGTTCTGTGAGTAATATCGGGTGGTGTTGCTCTGCAGCGTGTGGCTGTCCAGCTGGTATGCCGACCATCGCTGCGCCTTCTTCTGGGGGTCCCACTCCACGCTGTAGTTGATGCCATACTGGTCGTTGGTGGTGTGTATGAGCACGATGCTGCCCTCCTTCACGTGGGGGAACTCCAGCCGCTGCAGCGCCGGCTCGCGGCTGGTGTCGTTGCGGTTGGCGTTGTTGGCCGTGTCGGGGGCGTTGCTGTCGTTGCCGTTGTCGTTGCTGTCGGAGCAGGCCACGACGAAAAGCGCCGCCGCCATCAGCCCGAGCAGCGCCCTCAGAGTCGTTGCATAGCTTTTCATTGTTGGTCAGATTGGTCGGGAGGGGTTCCTGTCCCCCCCCTTGCTGAAAAGGGAGAAAGGTGTGTACAAGGTATATGCAACTACCCCGTACACACCTTTCGAG
>CAMPCG010000014.1 GCA_946644025.1 uncultured Prevotellaceae bacterium
CGCCATACCAGCCATTTCGCCGTACCTACGGCACGGCTGCATGGCTGGCTACCCTAATCTGATGCCTCCGGCATCTTCCAGCCGTTACCAAGATGTGTATAAAGGGTAGTTAAAGGGGAGGGGCCGGGGGAGGGGTACGCCTTTATCGCCTCCAGTATACTAACCTACATTATTCATATCCTTACCTCCATCAAGCGCCAGTACACCGCCGGTGTAGGGAATCTCGCTTGTCTAATTCCGATATTCAGGTGTGCGGAATTAGACAAGCGAGATTCCCTACCCAGCGCGGGATCACTGGAAGAATGAAACTGAAGTATGAATAATGTAGGCTAAATCTATTGTCGTACAGACGATTAGCTCGTCATGCGGCGCCCCCCCCCCCCAGCCCCTCCCCTTAAAGGGGAGGGGTGAGCGGCGGCCTACCTTTTCCCAAAGGGAGGGGTGAGCGGCGGACACCCACCAGTTTATACATATATCCAAGATGTGTATAAAGGGTAGTTGAGGGGAGGGGTGAGCGGCGGCCTACCTTTTCCCAAGAGGAGGGGTGAGCGGCGGACCCCCACCAGTTTATACATATATCCAAGATGTGTATAAAGGGTAGCTGTGAGGGAGGGGAGTAGATAGACTATCCACAGAAAATTCACCATGAGGGTAACTACTCCCCTCCCTCACAGGGAGGGGCCGGGGGTAGGTCTTCTCACCCCTTTAGTTTTTCGGCTATTCTTTTGCTGGCGAGGCCGTCTCCGTAGGGGTTGACGGCACGGCTCATGGCGTTATAGGCCTGCTGGTCGTCGAGCAGCAGCGATGCGCTCTGGAGGATAGCGTCATAGTCTGTCCCCACGAGCTTCACGGTGCCTGCAGTGACGGCCTCGGGGCGCTCCGTGGTGTCGCGCATGACGAGCACGGGCTTCCCCAGCGACGGTGCCTCCTCCTGTATGCCTCCGCTGTCGGTGAGCACCAGTGTGGACTTCTCCATCAGATAGACGAACTCGAGGTACTGCAGCGGCTCTATGAAGAAGAAGTTATTGGGAGACCCACCCCCCTGCCCCTCCCTGTTAGGGAGGGGAGCGGATAGACTATCCGCAGAAAATTCGCCATGAGGGTAACTACTCCCCTCCCTCACAGGGAGGGGCAGGGGGGTGGGTCTGTTGGTTGTTGGATGTTGGATGTCGCCGAACACTTCGCGTATAGGCTTCCTGACGTTTGGGTTGAGGTGCATGGGGTAGACAAAGTCCACGTCGGGATATTTCGCGGCCAGGTCTTTCATGGCGGTCACCATGTGGATGAATCCCTCGCCGAAGTTCTCGCGCCGATGGCCGGTGATGAGGATGAGCCGGCGGGGTGTTGGGTGTTGTTTGAGGCGGCTTACATCGTATCCGCTCTTCAGGAGTGTCTCCTCGACCTGCCGGCGCAGTCCGTCGTCTTCCTTCAGTTTCCCCACGACTATCTGCAGGGCGTCTATGACGGTGTTTCCCGTGACGGTGATTTTACCGTCGTCCACGCCTTCGTCCAAGAGGTTCTTGCGGCTGAGGGGCGTTGGCGCGAAGTGGAAGGAGGCTATGCGGCCTGTTATCTGGCGGTTCATCTCCTCGGGCCAAGGGCTGTAGATGTTGTGCGTGCGCAGTCCTGACTCTACGTGTCCTACGGGTATCTGCTGGTAGAAGGCGGCAAGGGCGGCGGCGGTGCTGGTGGTGGTGTCTCCATGCACGAGGACGACGTCGGGCCGGGCCTCCTTGAGCACATCGCGCATCCCTATGAGCACACGGGCGGTGATGTCGTAGAGGTCCTGCCCCTGACGCATGATGTTCAGGTCGTATTCGGGCTTGATATTGAAGATGTGGAGCACCTGGTCGAGCATTTCGCGGTGCTGGCCGGTGACGCAGACGATGGTCTCGAAGTCTTCTTTCCGCTGCTTCAACTCGATGGCGAGCGGGGCCATTTTTATTGCTTCGGGACGAGTGCCGAAGACGAGCATGACTCTTTTCATATACTATTGACTGATTTATCGGCCCCCAACAGACCCATCCCCCGGCCCCTCCCTGCGAGGGAGGGGAGTAGTTACCCTCATGGTGAATTTTCTGCGGATAGTCTATCCACTCCCCTCCCTCACAGGGAGGGGCCGGGGGGTGGGTCTGTTGGTGGGGGCCGCTATTTATTGATTTAGGAAGGCTACGTACTTCTTCATCTGCTCGGCGAAGGAGAACTCTCCCCTTGCAGCCTGCAGGCAGTTATGACGCAGCTGGCTGTAGTCGTCGTCGCTCATGTCCCTGAGCCTGACTATATTCTCCCTGAGCTGGCCGTAGTCGCCCGGTGCCGACACCAGCCCCAGCCGGTATTGGTTGACTATCCTCTCGCCCTCTCCTCCTCCGCAGAAGATGATGGGCGTGCCGTGGGGCAGGAGGTCGAATATCTTGGAGGGCACTGCACCCTTGATGGCCACTGCCAGCGGCACGATGGACGCATGGTAGCGGCCCAGCGCGCGGTTTATCTCCTCCTTCGCCTTGTAGCCATGGCAGACGACGCCGCAGTCGTGGCTCTTCACGTATTGCTCGATGGCCTCGGCCTGATTGCCGCCGCCGTAGATGTGGAGCTCTGTGCCGAGGGCCTTGAAGTCCACGGCCTGAATGAGCCCGAGGATGTCCTGGGCCACGCCGAGCAGTCCGGCATAGACGAGCAGCAGGGGGCGCCGGCCGGAAGCCCCACCCCCGACCCCTCCCGCGGGGGTAGGGCCTATAGCTTCTATCGGCTGCAGGTTGCGGTAGAGGAAGTGGGGCTTACGGAATCCGAAGCGCTCCACGTGGTCGATAATCTCCTGGCTCTGTCCCTGATAGGCGCAGGCGTGCTTATATACGAAGCGCTCCATCCACTTGAGCACCTTGTGGTTCAGGCTTCCCTCCCTGACGGCACCCAGCTCTATGGCCGACGTAGGCCAGAGGTCGGAGACGTTGAGCACGGTGTTCTTGCGGTAGAGGCAACGAAAGAGCAGCACTGCCGAGAAGCCGATGGGCAGCGGCGGGCTCTGCACGATGACGCGGTCGTAGCGGCGTATGCGCCAGAACTTCAGCCCGAAGAGCCATATATCAAGGGCGAAGACCAGCATACTAAGCAGTCGCGCCACGGGGTTCTTAGACACTGTGGCGTAGGTCCAGTAGCGAAACACGTTGATACCGCCGAGCGTCTCGTGCTTGGAGAAGCAGTGGCGGTAGCCGTCGAAGATGCGCCCCTGGGGGTAGTTGGGCAGCGGGGCAAGCACGTCTACAGTCGCTCCTTCGGCCCGCAGACCCTCGGCCATGTTGCTGATGCGCGAGGGCGCGGCGCCCATCTCGGGCGGATAGTAGAAGGAGACGATGAGAACCCGCATTACTTACTGATATTTCGGCTGAAAGACATGGTTACCCTTTCCTGAATATTCCGCAGAAGTCGAGGATGACCTTCTCGTCGCTCCACTGGAGCTGGCGGAAGGGGTCGTGGGCCGTGAGGAACACGACGATGTCGGCCTCTTCGTAGGCCTGCCGGTAGTCGGTCAGCTTGAACACCTTGTGCTCCTTGATGTTGGGTTCGACCACCAGTATATTGGCGTTGCTCGAGCTCTGCATCACCTTCGTCACGATATACTTTGCGGGACTTTCGCGCAGGTCGTCAATGTTGGGCTTGAAGGCCAGGCCCATCATGGCCACCACGGGCTTGCGCCTGTTCTCCAGTTCGAAGCGCAGCATGGCGTTCTGCACCTTCTCGGCACACCAGTCGGCCTTGTGGTTGTTCACCTCGCGGGCCATGGCTATCATGCGGGCCTCGCGGGGGAATCGGCTGGAGATGAAGTAGGGGTCTACGGCTATGCAGTGGCCTCCCACGCCACATCCAGGCTGCAGGATGTTCACCCGGGGGTGCTTGTTGGCCAGTTCGATGAGTTCCCACACGTTCACCCCGGCCTTGTCGCAGATAAGGCTCAGTTCGTTGGCAAAGGCAATCTGTGAGTCGCGGCACGAGTTCTCGGTAAGCTTGCAGAGCTCGGCCGTCTTGCAGTCGGTGGCATGAAGCGTACCGGTGACAAACTGGGCGTAGAATTCCTGCGCCTTGCGCGTAGAAGCCTCGTCGATGCCGCCGATGACGCGGTCGTTGTGTACCAGCTCGTAGATGACGTTGCCCGGCAGCACGCGCTCGGGGCAGTAGGCTATGTAGAGGCGGCCCTTCAGCTCGGGGCGCTGGCTGAAGATGAGTTCGGCCATCTTCTCGGTCGTACCCACGGGCGAGGTCGACTCGATGACGTAGAGGTCGCCCTCCTTCAAAAGGGGTATCACCGTGCGGGTGGCGGCCTCGACGTAGCTCGTGTCGGGCTCGTGGTCGCCCATGAACGGCGTGGGCACCACCATAAAGTAAGCATCGCTCACCTCGGGAAGGGTGCTCGCACGAAGGCGGCCGTCGGAGACAACCTCCTGAAGCAGCTCCTCCATGCCGGGCTCAATGATGTGCAGGTGGCCCTTGTTGGTCTGTTCCACCACCTGCGGGTTTATGTCTACGCCTATAATGTTGACTCCGTGTCGTGCAGCAATAATGGCCGTGGGCAGTCCGATGTAGCCCAAGCCCATAAAACATGCTTTCATTTCTTCTCTTATTTAGCCTTTTTAGGCTGCATTTGTTTATTTTGGGTGCAAAGGTAATACTTTTTATTGAAACAAAAGCATTTTTTTAGGGAAAACATAGCGCAAAAATAAAGGGATTGGACTTTACGCCGCCCAAACCCTGACTTTAACCCGCAAAAAGCTACAGGTTAGAGCCGTTCATGTAGGGAATTAAAAGGAGTGAAAGCGGGACTTGCGGAAGTTGAATTACCCGACGGTATAGGCCAGGCGGTCGGTGAAATGGAGGGCCACCACCTGCGATGTCTGCAAGCGGTTGTACTCGGTGGAGACGGTGTCTTCAATCAGCTCTATACGCTGGCAGTGCTCCACGCGGAGGTTCGTGACTTGAGGGCTGACGTCGGAGACAATCCTAAGAAGTCCGTCCTTCTCAGAAACGATTTCGGCGCGAAGGCCCGGACTGAGGTGAATCCAGCTGACGGCAGCTCCCGGCAGGCGGTCTTCCACGCGGAACACTCCGTCGGCAAGCAGGAACCGGCGCTCGTGGATGGCGTTGTGCCCATAGCCGTCGTGGCGGGCGACGACCTCCTGAGGCTCATCCTTGAGGATGGCGACGCTGGCCCTGCGCCCTATGCGGAACCCGCCCCATACGTGGCTGGAGCTGGGTGATGGGGACTGGGTGTCGGGGGTCACGGTGTTGTGGGCCGACGTGCTGCGCTCGTACTGCCGTCGCGCGTTCTTGTCGTAGGTAGAGGTGCCGGTGTCCACGACGAGGGGTCTTCCGTCCACGCGCAGCTCGTAGCTGAAGGTGTCGGCATGGCTGTGGCCGGGCTGGTAGGTGGCCATGATGTTGCCCACATCGACGGTGACCTCGACGCGACTGTCGGCCAGCCGCCGGTAGCCGCACTCGCGCAGGGGCAGAGGCTTGAACGTGATGCCTAAGCGCCGGGCATAGTCGAAGAGTTCGGCCGGCGTGGGGGCAATGCCGAGGGCCGCGTCGTTGAAGAGGGGGATGCTGCCGTCGCGGTAGACGATGGAGG
Organism: uncultured Prevotellaceae bacterium; assembly: GCA_946644025.1. Next base: position 5,618 of record CAMPCG010000014.1, read on the forward strand.
CCAAGTGGCCAAGCATCAGCGAGGCATAGGCGGAGAGGGGACTTGAGGGGTGGGTGTTGGGGGTTGGGGGTGAGGGGTGAGGGGTGAGGGGTGAGAGGTTAGACTGCGGCAGAACATTCCTCCCACTCCCCACCTCCCACCTCTCACCCCCAGAAAAGTTGATGCAGTCGAGCAGACGGTCGAGCAAGATGCAGTGGTACATGGCCGACTGCTCGTAGTGGGCCCCGTCGGCGAGGGTCTGCTCGCGGAGCTGTCCGTGCAGCAGCGTCTCGGCCTTGCGAAGGAGGCGCCGGTCGGCAAAGAAGTGGGCGGCAATGTAGAGGGCGTAGGCGTCCTCCAGCAGGTGGTTGCCCAGCAGGTGATACTCCAGCTTGCGCTCCAGCAGCAGCGTCTGAGCATACATGGAGTCGAGGCGCCGCTGGCTGCGGCACTCGGGATGAAGGCTGAAGAACTTCGCCCAATTGACGACGCGCAGGGCCGTGGGGTAAGGGTCCTGCCCCACCCAGTTCGAGGGCAGCGCGTCGATGAAGCGGTCTATCCACTCCACGCACTCGCCGGGAGTGATGTCCTCCTGGCAGAGCCAGTCCATGTAATTCAGGTTGTAGGCCCAGAGCGCGCCATGGCCGTCCATGTCCCAGCCCCGGAAGGTGTCGGCGATGTTGAGGAACGTGAATCGCCCCTGCCCGTCGTAGCAGCGGGGCTTGACGATGGGCGCCGTCATGAGGTGGCAGATGCCAGTAGCTGCCGTTACCGGGCTGTGCTCGCTTGTCAGCATCGGCCGGCGCAAGCGGTGGGCCACCTGATGCCACACCTGCGTAGGACGCAAGTATCTGGCTGTCTCTAAATACAGGGCTATGTCCATGCGGTTATTGATTATGTCCGTTGGCCTTGTCGATGGCGTTTCTGATGGCTTGCAGCCAGCCATGGCCAAAGCGCTGGTCGGGCTCTACGTAGTCGCCCTCGCCCCACTCGTTCCATGCCTTGAGGAAGAGTATCTGGTGCTCCGCCTGCTTGTGGGCAATAAGCTGGATGGCTTGCTCCGTGTAGTGCTGGAACTTCTCGGGGGTGCTGTCGGTAAGAATCTCAGACTTGGAGCCTGCCCGTGGTGTGCGGTCCCACTGGGGCAGCAGCGTGGGATAGACATTTTCCCAACGGTCTTCCTCCACATAGTAATGATCCATGAGACGGGAATAGTCCATCTTGGAATGAGAAGGAAGGAAAGTACTGAACGTCAACATGTTCCACATCATCCTCCGCCTTCCCTGTATCAGGCCCACAGCACGGCGGAAGCCCTGCGACATGATGGCATCAAACCCCATGTCGAGCACCGTCTGGTAGTATTCCTTTGCCATGTCTGCAGAGTAGTAGTTGGCCTTCTCCCCGGCGAGGGCCTTGCCGGTGTTGTCTGTCTGACCTACGAAGTGTATTCCCTTCAGGCCATTCTGTACGGCCAGCTTTTGCCACAGGTCGATGAACTCGCGGCAGTCGGGTATGCCCCTTGGGTTCCACACGGCGAAGAGGGGGCGACCGTCGACGGTGATGTAACGCTCGTCGCGGAAGGCGGGCAGCACGTAGTTGAAATGGCGCACGTAGTCCTCGCGCGAATACTCCATCTTCATAATCATCGTGTCGCGGCGCAGGCTGTTGCCTTTCTCCCACGTCTTGCTCGTCCAGTCGTGGTTGGCCCAGCAGAGGCAAAAGGGCAGGTCGGGCTTGCCTGAAGCAAGCACCTCATTGAAGGGACGTTGCAGCAGCTGGCGCCCGTTGCCAAACCAGTAGTGGTAGTAGCAGAAGCCCTCCAGCCCGGCCTCGCGGGCCAGCTGGGCCTGCTGCTCGCGCACCTCGGGCAGACGCAGGTCGTAGAAGCCCAGGTCGGCAGGCAGATGGGGTTGATAGTGGCCGCGGAAAAGCGGACGTGCCTTCACCACGTTGTTCCACTCCGTGAAGCCCTTGCCCCACCACTCGTCGTTCTCGGGGATAGGGTGATATTGCGGCAGGTAGAGTCCTATGATTCTTGGTTTCATATCTCGATTGAAAGGTTCAGACTATGTGTTCTAAAGTTGCTTGATGACTCTTGCGGGAATACCGGCAGCCACGGCGTAGGCCGGCACGTCGTGGGTCACCACGCTGTTGGCCCCGACGATGGCTCCGTCGCCAATGGTCACGCCCGGCATCACGCAGACGTTGTTGCCCAGCCAGACATTATTGCCTATGACTACGGGGCCCTTGCTGTAGAGCGGACGCTCGGTGAAGGGCAGGCTCGTATGCTCGCGGGTAGACTGGCCATGGCTGTTGTCGGTGATGAGCACGTTGGTGCCCGTGAGCAGGTTGTCGCCGATGCGGATGCTGTCGATAGCGGTGATGTGGGCATAGTCGCGGATGGAGCAGTGACGGCCTATCACGATGGACGGCGTGTAGCGATTGCCGTTGTGAGAGTCCCAGGCCGTCAGCTGCACATGCGCCCCTATAGCCGTGTCACTTCCTACAGAGACATAGCCCAGGCCGGTCAGCTTCATGGAAGGCCAGACCAAATGCGAGCGAGCGCCAAAACTGGCAAACCGGCTTCGCATCAGCAATGTATAAAGACGGGTACAGAGGGCTTTGAACAGATGGGTCATAAGGCAGAGTTTTTGGAGGAAGACTTAAGAATAACCCTACGCAGCATACGCCGCTCTTCGCCGGTCAGCCCGACGGCGTAGACCGCCGCCAGCATGACCGCCGCAGTGACGAGCGAAACGCCAAAGAGCCGGCCAAGGCCCGGGGACAGGGCTTGATGGACCGCGAAGGCTGCCACGGCAGTGACACCAACGCACACCAGCCCGGAGAGGACGATACGGAGGAGATAGGGCGTGAAACGGAACTGCGGAAAGAGCCGGCGAAGGATGACGAGGCGGGTCAGGTGGGCCGTCAGGCTGAAGGCAATCATCAGCACCATGCAGGCGGCCGACGGAGCACCCATACGGAAGGCAAGCCACGTGGCGGGGACAACCAGCAAGAGAATGCTGTCCGCGCAAAGACTGTAATACTTCACCTGACCCGTGGACTGGACAATGGTCGTAACAGGGTTGTGCATGGCGAAGCAAACCATATAGACCATGATGAGACGGGTGAAGACGACGGTCTCCTCGGTCACGTCGCCCAGCCACCAGCCCAGGATGGTGCGCAGCTCAAGGATGAGGGGGATAGTCACCATGAGCAGCAGGTAGAGGATGAACTTGTTGTTGGCATCGAACATCTTGTTGAGGAAGTCGTAGCTGCGCTCGGCGTAGGCCTTCACCATGGGCGGACGGAAGGCCATGGCCACGCTGTTGCTCAAGGCGTTAAAGGCATGGAGCACCTGCGAGGCGATGGCGTAGGCAGCGGTGGCCACGGGGCCGAAGAATACGTAGAGCAGCACGGTGACACCCTGTGTAAGCCCTACACCGGCCAAGGCGCTGTAGAGCGTCCACCCGGAGAAGGACAGCAGCGACCGGTAGAGTCCCCGCTCCACGCCGCGCCGGTAGCGGCACTCAGCATATCGCCAGCGGGCAGTGACGGCGTAGAAGCCGAAGATGAGCACCGACACGACGAAAAGACCGGCGCTGTAGAAGATGAGATGGTCGGCCGGCGACAGGCCGATGAGCAGCACCACGCCGAGGCGCAGCAGACACTCGGTGAGCGAGATGAGCGCGAAGAGGCCCATTTCCTCGTTGGCGAAGATGGCGGCGGTGAAGGGCAACTGCAGCAGACTGAGCAGCAGCGTGCCCAGCGAGAACTGGAACACCCAGTTGGCGGCCTCCAGCCGCTCGGGGGCTATGTCCATCTGGGTGTTGACAAACCACAGGCCGCCCGTCTCGAAGAGGACGACGATGGCCACCGACAGGACAGCGATGATATTGACCCCGGCAGAGAAGATTTGCGTCAGCTGACTGCTATTCCCCTCGCCCAGCGCGTAGGAATAGAAGCGCTGAATGGCGGCGGCCAGCGTCACGGTGATGAACGAACTGGCCATCACCACACCCGCCACGGCGTTGAACGTGCCGTAGTCGGCCTGCCCCAACCCACGCAGCAACAGCCTCACGGCATAGAGGTTGATGACCGTGATGGCCAGCATACGCCCAAACAGCATCAGGCTGTTCGAGGCGATGCGCCGGGACTTAGAGCTGTCGGGTGTCATGTCACTTGATTACTTTTCACTTCCAACGGGAATCGCTTGAGCAGGACTTCGTGATACCTGAGCCAAGCATAGAGCAACGCAAAGATGACGATGACGAGGTTGGCGGTATCAGCGTATGGGAAAAGCACCATGCCGCCCTGCATACAGATGCACAAAGTGAAGTAGAGCAGGAGCAGCTGGTGGAGCTTGATGGTTCCGTCGCGCGGACGTATCTCGCTGATGACCCACAGATTGAAGAGGACGAAGATGACGGCCGCGGCGATGGGGCCGAAGTCGATGGTGAAGTCGCCCACGAAGGTCACGAAAAAGTAGTCGTCTATCTTCAGGTTAGCATACTTGTCGCGCCGCTCGTCGTAGTTTTTCGGCGTGTCCGACCACACCATGCGCTTGAACATGTTCAGTGTGCGGTCACCATAGCGTATGCCGCCGGGGTCGAGGGCCGAGTTGTTGAAGTAGAGATTGGCCTGGCCGATATACCAATAGACGAAGCCGCTCACGCCGTCGCTGCCCTTGCGCTCGCTGAAGCGGCTCATGGTGATGGCCGTGATGGGGATGGCAACGACGATGGCCATGGTGATGCCCGCTATCTTGGCCCAGTTATTGAACCGCTCCGACAGGTAACGACGGAACAGCGAGTAGCCCACGATGATGGCAAACGCCGCCTTGATGACGCTGCCGCGCTGGCCGTTCAGCACCGGGATGACCATGCCCATGAAGAGCGCCGCGAAAAGCGCCAGCATGAAAAGGCGGTTCTCGCCCTTGCGCGTGCAGAAATAGAAGAAGAGGAAGGTGCAACAGTCAAACAGGAGGTTGAAAACCACCGAGGGCAGGTTCTTGATGGCCTCGCCCGCGTCCTTCTTCTCGGCAATCTGCTCCAGATAGGCCTCCTTGCCCGCGCTGGCGTCGGTGACAATACTCACTATGCCACCACCGCCGCCCGACATGGCCGAGGGCAGCTGAAGCACAACGCTCAGAATGAGGATTACGCAAGGCACATAGAGCATCTTGGAGTGGGGATGCTCTATCTCTGCCGACGGGTGGAAATGGTGAAAGACCGCCGGCGAGAGGGCAATCATCAGCATGACGTAGAGATAGATAAAGGGAAAAAGCGCCAGGTGCTCATACTGCGAATTGAAGAACTCGTCGTTGAGCGTGACGATAGAAAAGGCAGCGTAAGCCACATAGCTGCCGATGACCATGCTCCCCGCGTCGACGTTGCGCCAGCGCCGATGATACCATACAAACGTGACAATCCATGCCAGCATGTATCCTGCGGCAAGCACATTGTCAGTCAGTGAAGGCATTACATCATTCATATACTAAAAGGAGTCCACTCAAACAGCCCCACTTCCCACAGCCCCCCGGAAGCCCCACCCCCGGCCCCTCCCTCGGGGGGGAGGGGTTGGGATGGGTTCAAGGGGTCTTGGATGGTTTTACTATGTCCCACAGTATGTAGAGGCTGACACAGACGCCCGCAAGGAAGACCATCGTGATGACGAAAATCATGCGCTTGGGCTTGTCGGGCTTGACGGGCATCTCGGCACCCTTCAGCACGGTGAACACGGGTGTCCGCTCCTGCACCTTCGCGCTGGCGTTCTGCAGCTGCGCCGTGAGCGTCTGCAGGGCGGCATATTTCAGCTCCATGCGCTTCTCCAGGTTCGAGAGCTTCAGCTGGAAGCGGTTCAGCACCAGGCCCGAGTTGGCATCCGACATCTTGGCATACTCCTCGCAGGCTGCCTCATACTCCTCCGTGGCCCGCTCCACAAGGTTGCGGTAGTACTCCTCGTCTACGCGCGCCTTGTTCGTGCGGTATTGGGTGATGAACTGCTGCAGATGTACGCTCACCGAGTCGGCCATCGTCTTACAGATGTAGGGGTCCTGGTCCTCCACCGTGACAGTGATGACGCCCGTCTTCTTGTCGAGCGAGAGACCTATCCGCCCACGGATGGCCCCCACCAGGTCGTGGTCGCCACGCGACAGCACGTAGGGACTCGACTCCAAAGGCTCGCCGCCATCCTTCTTCTCACTCTTAAAAAGGCTTTTCAGCCAGAACAGCCCCTTGCTCCACCAGGCATACTCCTGGTGGTGGAGCAGATAGTCGTAGTAGTCGGTCTCGAGACTGCCGTCGGCCTTCTTCACCTTGACGGGGAAGAGCTCCACCACGAACTTGTTGTCTTCCATGAGGTCGGGATAGAGCATCGGCGTAATGGCGTCGGTGGTGTTCATCTCTGAGAGGTCGATGCCGAAGCTACTGGCCAGCGAGCCTATCATTCCCCCACCGCCCGAAGAATTAATCTCCGGCGCCAGGCGACAGCTCGACGTGTAGCTGCGCGGTATGCAGACGATGTAAAGGCACGACAGCACAAACACCACCGGCAGCACCTTCACGAAGAGCATCCGCCGCGTCCAGATACTCTGCACCACCTTTCTTATATCTATTACTCCTGACTCATTTCTTATTTCCATACATCATTTCCCATTTCTACTTATAACGCCACTTCGCCGCTTTTATTGCGCTGTCATAATGCCCCAGTTTTCCGAGACGCTCCATTTGCCTCCTATCCACGACTATTCCGTCCTCGTCATAGCCCCAGAAAGTCATCTGCCTGTCGGGGCTCTCCGTCGTCAACCGCGAATAGACATTTTCGGGCGACGCCTCCCCCTCACGGCAGAGCATGACGTTGCCCGAGACCACGCAGCCGTTGTCGCCCTTAGAGCTGCCCTCGAACTTGATGGCCTTATCCACGATGTTGTGCTCTATCCTGATGTCGGTATTTCCCTCCTCCAGTTTGTTCTCGCAGTTGCGCGATTCGATGCTATAGCTGTTGGCCACGCCCATGACGACATTGCCGTAGACCCTGAAGTGGCTGGCCCCGTCGTCGCAGAAGATGCCGCGGTTGTACAGTATCCCGTCGATGTCGTGTATGTAGTTGTAGCGCACGGTGGCCATGTCATGTTGTGGCGACAGGTATATCGCGCCTGTGTCCTGCAGCGTGTATCGCTCTTTATGGGCTATGTAGTCAGGTTCGAGCCACATCTCATTGTACTCTACAATGCCCGACGACTCCACTTTGCCCTCATAGCCGAGCCACATGCCAAGGCACACGGCCGAATAGCCGTAATTGCAGAATTTGTTATGGGCGATGTAGTAGTCCTTGCCCTTGCAGTTGACGCAGAAGGTCTGCATCATGTTCTCTCCGCAGTCGCGGAACATATTGCCGACAACACGTGTGTTCTCACAGGAGTGGGTGGCACTGATGCCATTCTGGCAATGCTCCACGTGATTATGGCTGAAGGTGATGTTGGGGGTGTCTTTTGCCCAAAGCACAAAGCCCTTGATGGCATCGAACCGGCATCGCTCGATGGTGAAACTATCCGTCTCGACACCGTCTACCATCATGAGGTAATCACCGCTACTGTTGCCCAGGAAGTGCAACCCAGAGATTGTGAAGGTCTTGAACGACGACTTGCCACAGTACAGGAAGCGTGCCACCCTGCACTCGTGGATGACGGCATCGGGGTCTGCCTTTACTTTATTTCCCACAATTTGTACATGCGTCCGGGCATTCAAAGCGGGATAGCAGAGTCTGAAGCGGGTGTCTTGCTTGCCAAAGAGATAGTCATAGTTCACATTGATGCTTGTACGGTCCTCACGAGTGATATGCTTCAAGTCGTTTACCGTGAAATAGATATAGCCATCCTCCACACTTTCCACTTTGTAGGTGCGGCTGTAGAACCATTGCGGAATATTAACGTAGAGTTGGCTGCAGTCTGAATACATTTCTGCCTGTGGGATGGGCAGCCGGCATAGCTTCGTCTCCTCGTCTGCCACCTCAGCCATGCCTTCAGCATATCGGCAGTCGTCCCAGAAGTCGAAAGCCGTCAGGCTCTCCATGTCTATGAAGGAAGCGTATGGGTCGAAGTCGGCCTCATAGCTGTCGCCGTCACGATAGTCGTTGCCCTGGGCGATGAGCACCGCATCGTGGCCCTCTATGCGGACGGACACGTCGGGGAAGTTCTCATACCTGCGAAATACATGATTCGCGCGGTAATAATAGACGCCCTCAGCAATGTCCACCACGATGTCCTTCTCTCCCGCTTCGATGGCCTTGGTCATCGCCGTGTTCATCTGGTCAAACTCCTCCTGTGAGTCAATGCTATAGACAAAGGTGCCCCCCTGTGCAGGCAAAGCCAAAAACAGGAAGAGAAAAATCACGAATCGCAAATCAGCATACCACATTTCTCACTTTTCATTTAGGCCGAAGGCCGCTCATTTCTCATTTAGACCGAAGGCTGCTTATACACTCCCCTGAGGCCCGTAATACGGTAATATGCCCCTGGCGCATAGAGCCTTATGGCACGCATGAGCCGCGCCATTGGCCACCGCAGGGGCATGTTGCGGCGCACCAGCAGCAGGTAGTCGCGGTCGCTGTGCAGCGGCGCGTTGACATATCTCCGCCTCTCTGCCAGCGAAAGCCGCATCAGCATCTGCGCCTCCTCCTTCATGGAGTGATGGTCGCGCTCGCACTCACCGCAGACGACCGACGTGGAGTAGACCGGAAAGCCGTGGCGGGCCGCCGTCATGCTGTAGTCGTTGTCGGCCCCGCTGTGGATGAAGCCCTTGTGGAAGATGCCTATCTCGTCGACCACCGACGCATGGACCAGCAGTATGTTGGCATGTGTCATGTCTATGCGCTGCGGCGTCCCCGTGGGCTTGAGCAGCTCCTGTCGCCCCTTGGTCTTGTTGACAAAGTTCAACCCGCCATAGGTTATCTCCTCCGGCCGGCCAGGCTGGCAGGTGATGCCCGATGCCATGCCGCGCCGTCCCGTCAGCCGGTAGCCGTGGTCGATGGCCTCGAAGAGCTGGGGGAACACATTATTATATATATAGGTGTCGTCGTTGATGAGCAGGAAGTAGTCCCACGCCGTGCCGCTGTCGATGGCCGCCTGCCACGCCTTCCTCATCCCGCCGGCCCAGTAGAGGTTGCCGTCGCCCTGGATGATGTGAATGTCATGCGCGCCAAACTCCCGCATGACGGCCTCGGCCGTGCCGTCGGTGCAGCCGTCGTCGGTGAGGAACACGGTGAGGCTCACCTCCTGCCCCCCTGCCGCCTCAAAAAGGTGCCTCAGACAGCTGACGGTCTTCTCCCGCCGGTTGAACACAGTAAGTATAACGGCTATTCTCATAACTCCTCATAACCCTTCAGTTTCCTTGCCCACGCATAGCTTTGCTTCACCATTTCCCTTCCTTGCCGTCCCATTTCCATACGTTCCTGCCTGTCGTTCATCAGCGTGACACAACGACGGGCAAACTCATCGGCATCCTTGCTGATGAAACAGTTCGTCCCGTCCTTAAGTTCAGGTATCGGAGTAGCGATAAGCGGTGTGAGCACCACGGGCACCGCGTTCGACATAGAGACCAGCACCTTGTTCTGTATGCCGGCCGCTATCCGCACCGGGGCCACAGCCACGCAGGCATCTGATATGAAGGCATTGAGATTTTCCACGTAGCCCGTGACGAAGATATTCTTCCCGTTGCCCAGGCGCACTATTTCTTGCGGGGGATTATTGCCAACGATATAGAATCGTGCATCGGGTCTCTCCTGCACTATCTTAGGGAAGACTTCATTGGTAAAATAGATGGCAGCATCCTGATTCTGCAGGGACACCATGTTGCCCAGAAAGCAGATCTTGCATGAATCGTATCCATCGCCCGTCGTCTCAGGCATCGCCACGCCGTTGGTATGGAGGGCCAGCGAGGCAGCCTCGCCTTTCAGTCCCTTTTTCAGGAAGTCGATGTCGGTCTGCGATACCAGCACCACTTTCGGGTAGCGTCGGGCCACACCGAGCTCGTAACGGCCTATGAAGTGCTTCTCTATGCTGTACATGACGCGCTTGAGGAGGCTACCCTTAGCCCCTGAGGCCAAGTAATAAGTCCTGGTCAGGGCATCAGTCATTTCTACGATGGTGTGCTTCACGACATTCTCTCTTTCCACGAAAGAGAGCATCCTGATCAGGTGGGAGACATAAAGATCGGGCTTCTCCCTCTGCACCACGTCATGGAACAGCCTACCGTATCTGCGCGAATAGTAGTAGCCGCACTGTATAGGCCTTCCCCTCAGCATGAACAAGGCTGAGTAAAGCGCTGAATCCCACATGCTCCTCCTGACAGTATATATCTTGTCGAAAATCTCCCTTGCTGCCTCCATGTCTGGTTCCGTCTCTGTATAGGAGACCAGCACCAGCTCATGGCCTTGCGACTTGAGGTATCTGGACACATTGCAGATACGCAACAGGTCGCCACCATTTTCAGGCAGCGGAAAACGGGGAGTGAGTATGCATATTTTCATTATTACTATATAAACGCGCCTTATCCCCATTTATTGCAAAAGGATGTCCAACAAAGGGGGAAAAAACACCTCAGCGCTAACTGTCGTCATGCCGAGGGCGGGGTCAGCGGCCGGGGCTGCACCTCATAATCCTTTTGTAAAAGTTTGCGCAGGGAGGCCACCAGGCGCGAGAGGAACAGGGGGAAGCTGTATTTGCCTGGCTTGCCACAGTAAATCCTGACATATTTCGCCAATACCTTCATGATGATTCCGAAGCGCTGCCAGTAGCTGCGCCGCTTATGTGACGCTGAATCGTGGCGATACCTGACGTAATAGACGGTGTCCGGCGATGCCAGCGCAAAGCCTGTGATGCGCCATGATATATCGAACATGAAGAGGGCGTCCTGCCCCAGTACATAGTTACTAGGGAATCGGTCGTCGCCGATTACCTGACGTGGGATAAGTTTTCCCCATACGGCTGACAAATAACTACGTGCCTGAAAGACTGTTGGGTTCGTCTTTCTACTCAGCCGAAGGTACGCTTCTGTTGTGTAATAAGATAGCTGTTGGCCCGATACATCATCAATGAGCTTCACATTTGCCAGCACGACGGTATTGGCGTCTTTGTGAGCGAGCAGGCTCTCCAGATAGTTCGGGCTAATCCAATCATCATCGTCGATAAATACCAAATAGCGTCCCTTTGACTCGTCTATGCCTGTACTCCTGGCATCTGAAACGCCTTTCTTCTCTGAATATATCAGACGGGCATCGAGATCCTTACTGCCACTGACGTAGGCATCTATCTGTGAATAAAAGGGCTCCCTGGGGCCGTTAAGCACTACGACGACCTCGAACATCTTGTGGTCGAGCGTCTGCGACTTCAGCTTGTCGAGGTTTTCAAAGAGGTAGTTGCCGGGTTTATAGGTAGGTATGATGACGGAAATTATCTTCTCCATGGAGTTGGGGGTGGGTGTTAGGGTTTGGGGGAGACTGCGGCACTGCCGCAGTGTACGGGACAAGGGGTAGTCGGGTGTAAGATGTTATATACTGACTTAGCCAACTTGAAATACAGGAAGGCGGGTAATGATGTACACTTGTGCAGATAGACGACTGGCTTATAGGTGTCGTCGGGATGCGCTGGCACGCGGTAGGCATAATGAGGATTATAGAAGGTCTGGGGCTTGAGTCCGCGCTGGGAGATGTCCCTATGGGCGTTGACACCCCGCTTCTTACACAGCAGACTTAAAACCGACTGGTCTTCACGATGAGACACGAAGTCCTCGCCATACTGACGTTCCACCTTGTCATGCTTGCCGAGGCCATCGGGTATGAGCATGTCTGTGTTACTGCACAAATCGAGATACTCACGGAAGAAGGCCCTGGTATAGTCATTCACCTTGAAGAGGATAAAAGTGGCCTGAATCTGATTGGTCCCCTTGAAGGCATGAGCATCCATCGTGTCGAAACACGAAGGCTTCGTCCAGCACGACTCAATCAGTGGAATATCGGTGACAAAGATGGGATTGTCGTCAGTGACGTACTCATACAGTGGTGCAGGGTTACGCATGAAGAGGGCTCCGCTGTCTAAGTAGAAGATGTAGTCGCCGTCGTTACATTGAGAGATGACCTTGTTGATGAAATACGGCTTCCAGAGCCACAGACCGTTGCCGCGCTCGTAGGCGAAGATATCGGCATGGGCACGACGGAAGTCTTCATCGACATCGTCGGGACGGAATTCGCAGACTTTATCAAAATGGGCGATGTGACGTCCTGTCCAGGAATTCAGCCTTCTTGCCTTCTCAAATTTAGGGTTCGCATAGTTGATGAGTATCTTCATGTGCCAAATATCAAATCTCAATAAATTGCCGTTCCCAGTTCACCCCCGTCTTGATTTCACGGGCTGGTATTCCCACGTTCAGGCTGTTGGGCGATATGTCCTTGGTTACCATTGCGTTCATCCCTACTATGGCATTGTCGCCTATCGTTACGCCTTTGAGCACTTTCACATTCTTTCCCAGCCACACATGTTTTCCAATCCGTATGTCGGCCGAGGGATTGATAAGATTGCGCCGGGAATCGTAAATGGGGTGAGTGTCTGAGTTCCAGATGTCGATATTGTCGGCCATCATCGTTTCTGCGCCAATGGAGATGGAGGTAGCTTCGCCCATGCACACAATAGTGCCGCTGCCCAACGATGAGCCTTCTTCAAACGCTACAGCGCAGTTGTTGCCACGAATGACAATCTCACCGCTGAAGAGTCTGGCATGGCGTATGTTCAGCCGGTTGTTGTTCCCCACAATCTTGATCTTGCATCTGCGCAATTCCGATGAAGACACCACCTCATTGTTCATTCCTTCCACTGTGAGGGTCGTGTATTCTATTGGCCCGTCTTCTATCAGAACGCGGTTGGTCTTAGGGACTTTCATGCGAAAAAGGAAACAGCGGACATGCTTCATTGAGACCCCTGGAGTAATCCATGTCTTCAGTTTATATGCAGCAGTATATATAGCAACGAGTAGCTTCTTCATACCCCAAATCTCATTTGACGAATCTCTTTTTCACACTCACCAAGGTTCTCACTATTTTCTTACGTAAGATGTTCGGAATATCAAGATAAGTGGAATAGAGGTAGAAACTGGCGTTCATGTCATTATCCCTGTGATGAGGTCTCTTCGCGGGAGCGGTTGTGTCGTAGAGGAATATTTCATGGCCGTCCAAGTCATTGAGCACATTCAGCTCCCAGGGTTTGAAGTCGAGGGCGTAGGAGTGTACCACCTTGTAAGGCAGTTGCGCTCTTGTCAGCCAGTAGCGCCGCCCCATCCTGTTACCTTTCGTTCCGAACAGGTCAATGCACAGGTCCTCCTCGGTCATATTCAAGTGACCATACAACGCCTCCGCTTCAAAAAAGCCATCGTAGCAGACCGTGGGATGCAGGTTGAAATGCTGCTTTTCGCCATAGACCATCAAGGTTTGCGTGTGTGTCTGCTTTTTGGTGGCATGTGTCCCCAGGTCACAAAAGCAGGTGGAAAGCGAAGTGTAGGGATAAACGAAACTCTTGTTCTCCTCAATGCAGTATCTGATGTGGTATTTCAGCCAAGATGACTTTGGCCATGTGCATACGTTCGCAGGCAAGTTCGGCAGTTCGCCAAACTCTTCATCATGTTTCTCGTACCAAGACTTGAAAGCAAGCCACTGCTTCCTCATCCATATCTGCCCCCAGGAGACGGCCGACTTCAGCAGGAACACGTCGCTGTCAGTACGCAGGGGCATGAATGGCAGCTTGCAGTTATAGTTCAGCGGGAAATTATACAGGCTGATGCCGGCGATATCCATGTCGTCATAATACTTCTCCACACACTGCTGGGTATAATAGTAGAAGCTTGGTGCTACGAATATGTCGTCCTCCAGGACAACGATGGCGTCAAACTCGTGAAGATAGTCGCCAATGCTCAGTATATGCTTCCTCAGCCCCAGGTTCTCCTTGTGCTTCACTACGCGCTTCTCTCCATGCCGCCACGAGAAGGCGTCGGCATAGTCCTCCACCGCCGTCGTGTCGCTCTTGTCAATGCTGATAATCAGCGTCACGGCCTCAGGATAGAAGGCTGTGTCAAGCGACTGCAGCAGCCGTCTAAGGCTCTCCGTGCGGTTATAAGCTACGGTTATGATGGCTATTCTCATGAACGACTCCCTTTGGCAATGGCTATTTCGCGTGCAAAGTTAGGCATTTTTTCAGACCGTGCCAAATTTCCTCTTGCTTTTTATCGCGCTGCGCGGTAGAATCGATGTCACTTCCTTTTTTTATTTTTTAGGCGGGCGGAGATGGAATCCCCGCGAAAGAACCCCATACTCACCAGTAGCACCCACCTTCCACGCTTGCCGCTGTCGGCGGAGTCTCTTCCTGGCTTGGCTTGACCCAGTGCTCGTTAAACATCTTCTTGAACGCTGGCCGTTCTTCCCATCTTCTACCTTTAATTCCAAACAAAAGTTGTAGAGCGCCACCCAAATGCACAGCCTTGTGGCCTGTCCGTTTTGCATGGGCAGCCAAGGGAAAGCCATAAGCTCCACAGCCTATGAGACAGATGTCATAGCTGATACTGTCCATCTGGTCTTCCATCCAGCGAAGTGCATCAAACCAACTGTCAAAATCGGTGTTGCCGCCAATACTCTGGACGGCTTTAAGCGTTTGCAAATCAAAGTCGGGCAAGATATCTTCTCGTTCAAAGAGCAGGTTCCGCTTCTCGTATTGTTTTTTTATGGTCTCGGCAAAAGGATGCACCACCAACACCCGCTTCCCTTCGATTTCGCTGGTCCATGAGGGTATGCGCCTGTCGCCGGTAAGATAGGGCGGTTCCAAGTTTGAGAGTTTCACTCTTTTCACATTCTTCAGTGTCTGTCTGAGATACCACTCTTCCTTCAGCCAGCAGCCGAGGACATCCACCTGGCTGGCATCGGCTATCATCAGTTCGGCAAATCGTCTTAGGCTGTCCTCAGTCGAAGGGAAGAATCCGGCATTTGAGCGCAGGTGGTTCATCACCTTCCTATCCCACCACCATTCGTTAACTTCTCCCTTGACATACTTCCACGGACTATGAGGGCTGGACTGCACGCCGATGTAGTTAACCACGGCATCGAGCTCAGTAGACCCGAAGCGCGCCACCATACATGGTTTATCACCGCGCAACAGTCTGGCTATCATTTCTTGGCTTTTGGCCATATCCATCTCGCAGGGCAGTGAGGGCAATTCCTCCTGCCGGAACAGTAGCGGGCAGAGTATTCGTCGCAATCCTTTAAGTATGGTTTCGGCAACGATATTCATAAGGATGAGATTTGATGCTTTTACTATAACCTTAGACCTTTATCATGTTTCAGAGTGCAAAGATAAGCATTTTTTCAGACCGCGCAAAATATACAGCAGAGTTTTTGCTTCCGGGTTCTACAGGCAGTGCTCCCTTCTGTTGATGGGAAAGAGCCGTGGAAAAGTTGTCGTTGCCCGTATTTTAAATGTAGAAAGGGTAAG
>CAMPCG010000015.1 GCA_946644025.1 uncultured Prevotellaceae bacterium
CCGCCATTCCTTCCGCTCCTTCGCCGACGTTGACGAGGTGAAGGCCGAGCTCGCAGCCAACTGTCCCGAAGGCCGTCTTATTCTGATAAAAGGTTCCAACAGCACCCGTCTGCACCAGCTCCCGCCGCTACTATGAAAGTGCTGTTAGTGAACACCAGCTATGCAGCGGGAGGTGCGGCCGTGGCAGCACGCCGGTTGATGGAGGCGCTGAGGCAGAACGGTGCCGAGGCCACCATGCTGGTGCGCGACGGCAATCCACCCGACACCCACCGCTCATCATCCACCACCCTACCCTTCCGCTGGCTGGCCCAAGGCCACTTCCTGTGGGAGCGGCTCGTGCTGTTCGCCAGGCTGGGCTTCAAGCGCAAGCACCTGTTCGACATCGACGCCGCCATCAGCGGCACCGACATCACCCGTCTGCGCGCCTTCCGCCAGGCCGACGTCATCCACCTGCACTGGGTCAACCAGGGAATGTTGTCCCTGTCCGACCTGCGCAAAATCATCCGCAGCGGCAAGCCCGTGGTGTGGACCATGCACGACGCGTGGCCCTCGACGGCCATCTGCCACCTCACCCTCGGCTGCCGACAGTTCACCACCCAATGCCGCCAATGCCAGTATCTTCAAGGGCGGCAGAGCTCCTGGCTGGCCAAGGTGTGGCGCCGCAAGCAGCGGCTGCTGCACGAGGGCGGCATCACCTTCGTGGCCTGCAGCCGATGGCTGGAGGGCGAGGCTAAGGCCAGCGCGATGCTGCACGGAGAGCGCATCGTGAACATTCCCAACTGCATAGACACCCGCCTCTTCTGCCCCGGCGACCGCCAGGAGGCACGCCGCCAAGAGGGGCTCCCGCAGGAGCGCCGCCTGGTGCTCTTCGTGTGCCAGCGCCTGACCAATGCCTACAAGGGCATGGACTACCTCATCGAGGCCTGCCGACAGCTGGCCGAGGCCCATCCCTCGATGAAGGACGAGGTGAGCGTGGTGCTCTTAGGCAGCCATGCCGACGAGGTGGCCGAGCGCCTGCCGTTCCCCTCCGTCAGTGTGGGCTATGTCAGCGACGAGCAGCGCATGGCCCGGCTCTACCGCTCGGCCGACGTGTTCGTGCTGCCGTCGCTCTCCGAGAACCTGCCCAACACCATCATGGAGGCCATGGCCTGCGGCGTGCCCTGCCTGGGCTTCCGCGTGGGCGGCATTCCCGAGGAGATAGACCATCAGCGCACGGGCTACGTGGCCCGCTACCGCGACGCCGACGACCTGGCCCGCGGCCTGCGCTGGCTGCTCTACGAGGCCGACACCGCGAGCCTCTCCAGGGAGTGCGTGCGCAAGGTGGAGCAGAGCTACTCGCTCGCCGCCGTCGCCGTGAAGTACACCGAAGTCTACCAGCACGCCATGGCCCACAAACACTTCCGCCTATGACCAAGTTCACCGTCATCACCATCACCTATAACGCCGCCGAGGTGCTGCAGCGCACCCTCGACAGCGTGCTCCGCCAGACCTACGAAGACGTGGAGCACCTCATCATCGACGGGGCCTCCACCGACGCCACGCTGCAGATGGCCAACGACTACAAAGCCCTCAATGACGGTACCGCCCCCTCCCCGGGAGCGTCTGTGGGCGGTCCTCACAAGGTCATCATCCACTCCTCGCCCGACGAGGGCATCTACGACGCGATGAACAAGGGGCTTACCCAGGCCTCGGGCGACTACGTGGTGTTCATGAACGCCGGCGACTTCTTCCCCGCCCCCGACACGCTGGAGCAGATTGCCCACCGCTGCCACCTCAACGAGCTGCCCAGCGCCGAGCTGCCCGCCGTGGTCTATGGCAACACCGACATTGTCGACGCCGACGGCCATTACCTCCACCCCCGCCGGCTGCAGCCCCCGGAGCAGCTCACGTGGCGCTCCTTCCGCCACGGTATGCTCGTGTGCCACCAGGCGTTCTACGCCCGCATGGACCTGGCCAAGATTACACACTACGACACCCGCTACCGATACTCCGCCGACGTGGACTGGTGCATCCGCGTGATGCGCGAGGCCGACCGCATGGGCCTCCCCCTGACCAACGCCCGGCTCACCGTGGCCTGCTACACCGAAGAGGGCACCACCACGCGCCACCACCGTCACTCGCTGCTGGAACGCTACCGCATCATGGCCCATCACTACGGCCACCTCTCCACCTTCTTCATGCACTGCCGGTTTGTGCTGCGGAGTGTCCTGGGCAAATGACATTATAAGAACCATGAAGAAAAGAGACTTACTCGCCATCCCTCTGGCCATCGGAGCCTTCGTGGCCATCATCGCCGTAATGGTAGGCATCTATTTCGTCTACGACAAAATACAAACCATGAACGCGCCGACGATGCAGGAATTGTCTGAGGCAAACCCGTGGACGGCTCCCGACGACTGGTTCAAGACCGACACCATCACCATCCGTGGCCACATCGAGGACTACGACGCCGAGCGGTTCGGCTTCACGTCGATGGCGTGCTACTACACCGACGTCTTCGAGAAGGGCAGCACGGTGCTGGTGCTCGACATCGCCGACGACGGCACGTTCTGCAAGAAGTTCCAGGCGAGCTACCCCGTTGAGCAGTCGTTCATTGCCGACGGCTCGAAGGTGTGGTTCAACCATATTCCTTTCTTCGCCCGCCCAGGTGAGACCATCGACATCACCGTTCACAAGGGTACGTTCGGACGGTATGAGTGTGTCTACAACAACGGCAGCAGCCGCGATGTGGAGCGTTGGCTCCACACGTCGCACAAACTGGATGACGTGATGAGCCCGTTGTGGAAGTTCGAGGGCACGTTTGATGAGGCAAACGAAGTGGCCGATGAAGTATGGAAACTGGCGATGGCCAAACTGCAGCAGGTTGCCCGCAGCGAGGACTACACGCCGATGGAGGTGCAGTTGGCGCTGGCCGACATCGAGGCACGCTTTGGAATGGATTACATGGGCTGTATCCATAGTATTGCAGACGGCTTGGTGAAACACGAGAAGCGCGATAGCGTCTGGCATACCGAGATTCTCGACAGCGCGGAGTGGAAGAAATATCTTGACTACGAAACCTATGCCCCCATGCGCCGCATCGACTATGACAATCCGCTGCTCTTTGCCAGCAGCAGCTTTGACTTCCTGCAAAATCGAGTTGAGTACGCAAAACCCGTCAAGGAAGGCCAGTATGAGGGCATTCTCAGCGAGACTGGCGGCATGGAAATGACCTTCGGGAATTTCTCCAAGAAACTCGCCAACAGCCTCGCCGCCCTGCGCAAATTCATGGGAACAGACAAGGACAACCTGACAGCGCAATTGTGCGCCTATCATGACATGGTATTCGCGTTCGACACGTGGCGTGAGGGCTTTCATGGAATGCTCGCCGATACCACCATCACCGAGGCCAAGAAAAAAGAAAATCTTGAGAATTGGCCAACGCTCACCAAGATGTGGCCGCTCTACCTCCAGGCCTTTACCCACCCTTACATCCGCCAGAAGGCCGAGCAGTTCCGCGACCGCCGTTTGTCGCAGAAAGACCTCGCCACGCCTCTGCCCGACGTTCCGGCGGCCGACCTGATCCGCAAGCTCGTCGGCAAGTACCCCGGCAAGTTCCTCGTCATCGACTTCTGGGGCATGTCGTGCGGCCCTTGCCGTGGCGCCATCCAGGACAGCAAGGACCTGCGGGCTGAGATAGCCAAGCGCGACGACGTGAAGCTCGTCTTCATCGCCGGAGAGCGCACCGCCGAGGGCAGCGACGCCTACCACAAGTACGTGGCCGAGTGGCTGGCCGACGAAGAGACCGTCTGCCTTGCCAACGCCGACTTCAACCGCCTGCAGGAGCTGTTCCAATTCAACGGCATCCCCCACTACGAGACCATCACGCCCGACTGCCACCGAGTGCGCGACGACCTTCGCATCAGTGGCTATCATGACTTCAACTTCGAGTTAGAAAGGCTGTTGAGGGTCTTTAAGAATTAGTAGCTGTTCCGCCGGATTTGCAATCCGGCGGAACCGAATATAAGCATTTGTAATGCTGAAGAAAGGCTATACATGGCATTGTAGGGCATTGCAAATGCCGATATTCAGTCCGTCGGGATTACAAATCCCGACGGACAGGCGCCTGCCCCTACGCTAATTATTGCAGGACGGGTAAAAACACTTGCGGAATCATTTGGCAATTAGGGAAAAAGTTTGTACCTTTGCGCCCAAACTAAGAACCTACGCCTGAATGGAAGAGAATAATTATAACGCAGAGAACACAGAGAGCGCCGGGGATTACAAATCCCCTCCACCCGTCTCGCCGGACTCGGAAGCCCATTCCGACTACAAGCCCGTGAACCGATTCGACGCCTCGGTCGTTCACCACTTGAGCGGCATGTACCAGAACTGGTTCCTGGACTATGCCTCCTACGTCATACTAGAGCGCGCCGTGCCCCACATCGAGGACGGCCTCAAGCCCGTACAGCGCCGCATCCTGCACTCGATGAAGCGCATGGACGACGGCCGCTACAACAAGGTGGCCAACATTGTGGGCCACACCATGCAGTTCCACCCCCACGGCGACGCCTCCATCGGCGACGCCCTGGTGCAGTTGGGCCAGAAAGAACTGCTCATCGACACGCAGGGCAACTGGGGCAACATCCTCACCGGCGACAAGGCGGCCGCGCCGCGATACATCGAGGCCCGCCTGTCCAAGTTTGCCCTGGACACCGTCTTCAACCCCAAGACGACGGAGTGGCAGCTCTCCTACGACGGCCGCAACAAAGAGCCCATCACGCTGCCCGTGAAGTTCCCCCTGCTCCTGGCCCAGGGGGCCGAGGGCATCGCCGTGGGACTGTCGTCGAAGATTCTGCCCCACAACTTCTGCGAGATATGCGATGCCGCCGTCAGCTACCTGCACGGCGAGGAGTTCCACCTCTACCCCGACTTCCAGACGGGCGGCTCCATAGACGTGTCGAAGTACAACGACGGGCAGCGCGGCGGCGCCCTGAAGGTTCGCGCCAAGATTGAGAAGCTGGACCAGAAGACGCTCGTCATACGCGACCTACCCTTCTCCAAGACCGTAGACAGCCTCATAGACAGCATCAAGAAAGCCATAGAGAAAGGCAAGATCAAGGCCCGCCACGTAGACGACCTCACGTCGGCCACGGTCGAGATACAGATACAGCTCATGCCCGGCATATCGAGCGACAAGACCATCGACGCCCTCTACGCCTTCACCGACTGCGAGATAAGCATCTCGCCCAACTGCTGCGTCATCAAGGACCAGAAGCCCCAGTTCCTCACCATCAGCGACCTGCTGCGCGACAACGTGGAGCGCACCAAAGACCTCATACGCCAGGAACTGGAGATACGCAAGAACGAACTCCTGGAGCAGCTGCACTTCCAGAGCCTGGAGAAAATCTTCATCGAGGAGCGCATCTACAAGGACCGCAAGTTCGAGCAGGCCCCCGACGTGGACGCCGTCTGCGAGCACATCGACGAACGCCTCACGCCCTTCTACCCGCAGATGATACGCGAGGTGACGAAGGACGACATCCTGCGGCTGCTGGAGATAAAGATGCAGCGCATCCTGAAGTTCAACAAGGACAAGGCCGACGAGCTCATGGCCCGCATCAAGGCCGAGATAGACCAGATAGACCGCGACCTGGCCAACCTCACTGAGGTGACCGCCCAGTGGTTCACCTTCCTCAAGGACAAGTACGGAAAAGACCACCCCCGGCTGACCGAGATACGCAACTTCGACACCATCGAGGCCTCGAAGGTGGCCGAGGCCAACCAGAAGCTCTACATCAACCGCCAGGAGGGATTCATCGGCACGGGGCTGAAGAAAGACGAGTTTGTGTGCAACTGCTCCGACATCGACGACATCGTCATCTTCTTCAAGGACGGCAAGTACAAGGTGGTGCGCGTGGCCGAGAAGCTCTTCGTGGGCAAGAACATACAGTACGTGGGCGTGTTCAAGAAGAACGACGTGCGCACTATATATAATGTGGTGTACCGCGACGGCAAGAACGGCCCCAGCTACATCAAGCGCTTCAACATCACGGGCATCACCCGCGACCGCGAATACGACCTCACCCAGGGCACGCCGGGCTCGCGGCTGCTCTACTTCACGGCCAACCCCAACGGCGAGGCCGAGGTCATCAAGGTGACGCTCGACGCCTCCGTACAGGCCAACAACCCGCGCATGAGCATCTTCCTGGAGCGCAGCTTCGCCGACGTGCTCATCAAGAGCCGAGGCTCGAAGGGCAACCTGCTCACCAAGAAACCCGTACACCGCATATCGCTCAAGTCGCAGGGACACTCCACACTGGGCGGACGCAAGGTGTGGTTCGACCCCGACGTCAACCGCCTGAACTACGACGAGCACGGACGGCTGCTGGGCGAGTTCTTCGACGACGACCAGATACTCATCGTGCTCACTAACGGCGACTTCTACCTCTCCAACTTCGACGTGAACAACCACTACGAGGAGAACATCCTGCGCATCGAGAAGTACGACGCCGGAAAGATATGGACCGCCGCGCTCTTCGACGCCGACAACCAGGGCCACCCCTACCTGAAGCGCTTCCTCATGGAGGCTTCGAAGCGCAAGCAGAACTTCGTGGGCGACAACGCCGCCTCGCGCCTCGTCGTGCTCTCAGACCAGGCCTATCCCCTCATACGCGTCACCTACGGCGGTGCCGACGCCGCCCGTGCGCCCGAGGAGTTCGACGCCGAGCAGTTCGTGACCGTCAAGGGCTTCAAGGCCAAGGGCAAGCGCCTCACCAGCTGGCAGGTGGAGACCATCGAGGAGCTGGAGCCCACCAGATTCCCCGAGCCGGCCGAGACAGACGAAGACACGCCAACGGACACCGAGGGAGACGCGGCCGCCACACCGCAGGACGGAAAAGCCTCAGCCGCCGCCACAGGCGCCCAAGGCTCACCCGCGGCCGAACCGGAGAACCTCGACCCCGATGCCGGCAAGAGCCAGCAGCAAATCATCGACGAGATGACCGGCCAGCTGAGCTTCGACTTCTAAGCCTGAACCCTTTGTCAGATTTCTGAGCTATTATTGCTTGCAGTCGGTAAGATTGCTTTCCTAAAGACCGCGAAGCAGTAAAAACCTGGCTTTATAAATAATGCAGGCTATATCTGTGAAATCTGTGGTATCTGTGTGACCATGTTTTTATTCTTCACACAGATCTCACGGATTACACAGATTATGGCTGCGCTACGTTCTGGCAAAATCTGTCTATCCTGAATTTTGAGTCCACTTTAACCTACATTATTCATACTTCAGTTTCATTCTTCCAGTGATCCCGCGCTGGGTAGGGAATCTCGCTTGTCTAATTCCGCACACCTGAATATCGGAATTAGACAAGCGAGATTCCCTACACCGGCGGTCTACTGGCGCTTGATGGAGGTAAGGATATGAATAATGTAGGTTAAAAAGTCCAAGGTATATGAAAACGACGGCGCAGCCGCTCCCCTCCCCTGCATTAGGGGTAAGGGTGGCCGCCGCTCACCCCTCCCCTCCGCGGGAGGGGCAGGGGGTGGGGCTTCTGGTGGGGCTTCTGGGGGTGGGGCTACTGTTTTATTGGTTTTTGCTGGTTTTGGTAAGACGCGAAGCGTTTTTTATACACTGAAAAATCTTTACAACGACCCCGCTGATACTGCCGTATTTCCCACCGACACCGCCCTCGGAGGCGAATAGCCGAGTTATGGAGGGTGCAGGAGGGAAATAACCTCGCCGGGAGGGAGAACTAACCTCGCCGGGAGTTTGGACGGCTCTCTCTATGACTTTGCTTACTTCAAACCCTGGGTTTGGACGGCTCAAAGTCCCAGTCTGGTCCGGGCAAGCGACGCGTCTGATTACGTATGCTTATGCACAAAAGCGCCTGCTTGTGCATGGATATATATCTTTTATGCACAAATGCCCCGTTTTTCGGGGAGTTGCAAAACGGGCATTTTCCTCCTTTTAGATGCAAAGAAGTGTTAAAACGGTGCTTCCGTTCTATCATTTTTGCACATTCCGCCCCACTTTGTGCAACCGTCTGAGCGTAAAAAACCTGCGCAGAACGCGCCGTTTGTGCAGGTTTTTGCTCCAGAACGCTCCGTTTGCGAGGGCCTTTTTTCTGTCATTTTACTTTACATTTGGCTGCCCACCCCGCCCTCTCAGCTTGGGGAGGGCGAGGCATGTTCCGACCGCCTTTTTGCGCGGAAAAATGATTAACAGTCGTTATTTCTGCGAAAAAGTTGCGGCGGTTTGCGGGAAATGTCGTAACTTTGCACGAAAACTAAACACTTCAAACAATTTTTACGTCAATGAAAGCTACTACTAAAACGAAACTGCTGGCCTTGGCCGTGTGCCTCCTGAGCGCGCTGACCGTCGGCGCCCAGCAGCTGGCCTTCCCCGAGGCTCAGGGCTGGGGACGCTTCGCCACCGGCGGACGCACGGGCAAGGTCTACCACGTGACCAACCTCAACGACTCGGGCACGGGCTCGCTGCGCGACGCCGTGAGCCAGCCCAACCGCATCGTCGTATTCGACGTATCGGGCATCATCCGCATCAACTCGCGCATCTCCTTCGCCAAGAACCTGTACGTGGCCGGACAGACGGCCCCCGGCGAGGGCGTCACCGTCTATGGCGACGGTGTGAGCTTCTCGGGTGCCGACAACCTCATCTGCCGCTACATGCGCTTCCGCATGGGCGCCGTGGGCTCGAAGGACAAGGACTGCGCCGGCATCTCCAACGGCCAGAACATGATCTTCGACCACTGCTCCTTCGCTTGGGGACAGGACGAGAACTTCTCCATCAACTGGGACAACAAGGGCACGGCCCCGAAGAACATCACGCTGCAGAACAGCATCGTGGGCCAGGGACTGATGACCCACTCGGCCGGCGGACTGATGCAGGCCGACAACATCACGCTCTACCGCCTGCTGCTGGTAGACAACTCGACGCGAAACTTCAAGGTGAAGGGCATCAACCAGTATGTCAATAACCTGGTCTACAACTGGAAGAACGCGGCCTACAACATGGGCGGCGACTCTGAGGGCACGAGCTACGTGAACATCGAGTCGAACCTCTTCATCAACGGCCCCGCCGTGGGCGGCAACTGCCTGACGGGCGGCAACGCGAACTTCCACTTCTACGGTGTCGACAACTGGCAGGACGCCAACCGCGACGGCATCTACAACCCCACCGAGTTCACCGGCGACGGCGGCGGCGACCGCCAGAGCCAGCCCTACGCCTACCCCGACCTGCAGAAGTGGGCCGCCAAGGACCTGGTGGCGAAGCTGCTGCCCGACGTGGGCGCCTCGCTGCCCTACCGCGACCTGGCCGACTGCTACATGGTCGACGAGGTGCTCTCCTACGGCAAGAAGGGCAAGCTCATCACCAACGAGAACGAGCTGCCCATAGGCGTGCCCACGAGCTGGCCCTGGTTCAAGGGAACGAAGCAGAAGGACACCGACGGCGACGGTATGCCCGACGAGTGGGAGATAGACAACGCCACCGACCCCGCCGTGGACGACGCCATGACGCTGCGCGACAACGGCTACACCAACATTGAGAACTACCTGAACAGCATCACCGCCGAGGACCGGCAGTTCTACCTCCGCGCCCCCATGCTCCTCGCCCTGAAGAGCTCGACCACCAGCAGCCTCACCCTGGAGTGGGCCGACTTTGCCGACAACGAGGACGGCTTCATCGTCGAGATGATGCAGGACGGCGCCTACGTGGAAAAGGGCCGCACGAAGGCCAACGTCACCACCTTCACCATCAGCGGCGACGAGCTGAAGCCCGCCACGGCCTACGAGGTGCGCGTCTCGGCCTTCAAGGACGAGCAGCGCTCTGACTACACCCCCGCGCTCACCGTGAAGACACGGCCCGAGCAGGTGGACATCATCGACTGCGACACCTTCACGGGACAGGGCGACGGCGAGTGGCTCATAGACCCCACGGAGGACACGACCATCACCCTCGACGAGGCCACGCCGAAGACGGCCGTCGTAGTCCGCACAGACGCCAACGTCACACTCGGCGGAACGGGCTACATCAGCGGACAGGCCTCGCTCAACAAGACCGGCGAGGGCACCCTCACCATCGCCACACCGCAGCAGTATGAAGGGCCCACGGTGCTGCACCAGGGCGTGCTGGAGTTCGCGTCGCTGAAGAACGGCGGCGTGGCCAGCGGACTGGGCATGAGCCAGGAGTTTGCACAGAACTGGGTGATGGACGGCGGCACTTACCGCTACACCGGCTTCCCCACCTCCACCAACCGCTCGGCCCGGCTCTACAGCGACAGCCGCCTGGACATCAGCAACCGCAGCACCATCCTCACCATGAACGGCAGCTTCGAGGGCCAGGGCAACCTCACCCTGGGCGGCGAGGGCACGATGAGCATCAACACGCCCGACTTCTTCCGCTTCGACGGCGACCTGCGACTGGAGGGCGCCACGCTGAAGCTCGCCACGAAGGACGTCAGCGACGCCGGGCTGGGCAACGTCTCGCGCCTGGTCATGGCCGGAGGAACGTTCACCAACGTGGGCAAGAACGAGGCCGCAGTGACCTTCAACTTCCCCATCGTGGCAGAGGCCGGCACCACATCGGCCGTCAAGTTCGACCGCTGGTGCAACATCAAGAGCAGCGTCAGCGGTACGGGCACACTCGAGTGGGGCGTCTGCTACCTGCGTGAGTACATCGAGGGCAACTGGGACAACTTCACCGGACAGCTCGTCGTCACCAGCAACGGCAACTACGGCAGCAACCGGCAGTTCGCCATACGCAACAACGGGGGCATCAAGAACGCCACCATCTACCTCAAGTCGGGCACGGCCATCAACGGCGCCAAGAACGAGTCGACCTACTACCTGGGCGGACTATCGGGCGACGCCGGCTCCAAGCTCTCGGGATTCAACGTCAAGGCCAAGGGCAGCGGCACATGGGTAGTGGGCGGAGCCAACACCAACGAGACCTTCCGCGGCACCATCGACAACAACGACCAGGCACTCTCCCACCCCGGCACCACCAATATCATTAAGCAAGGCACCGGCGAGTGGCGACTGACGGGCAACAACGTCTACGCCGGAACGACCACCGTCGACGGCGGCAAGCTCATCGTCAACGGAACGCACTCGGGAACGGGAGCCGTCACCGTGCGCACAGGGGCTACGCTGGCCGGAACGGGTTCGCTGGCCGGAAGCGTCACCATCAACACCGGAGCCACACTGCAGGCCGGCGACACGCTGGTCAACGAGCGCGGACTGACATTCGGAGGCACCATGAGGCTCAACGGAACGGCAACGCTCATCGTACTTGCCAACCGCACCAAGAGCAACACCATCACGCTGAAGGGCGCAACCACCATCGCAGCCAACACCACGCTGAGGCTCGAATTTGAAGAGAGCCCCTACGACAAGACGGAATACAAGGTCTTCAACCTGGCCGGAGGAACCATCACCGGCACCTTCGGCACCATACTGCCCGAGACGCCCGGAGAGGGACAGACATGGGACCTCAGCAAGCTCTACACCGAAGGCGTCGTAAAGGTGGTGGGCGGAGAGAAGAACCCCGACGAGCAGGCTCAGGTGGACCCGCCCGTGGGCGAGACCAAGACGGCACTGCTGGCATGGGGCAACATGAGCGCCAAGTCCTACGACAACTCTACCTACAACAACATGATGGTGGGAGCAGAGAACGACGAGGCCTACGGATTCTCGCTCGTATGCATAGGCAACCTGCAGAAGTCGTACACCTCAGCCGGTACCCCCAAGCTCAAGATTCCCTACAAAGGCGACATACTGGAGCGCACGGCCATCAAGTGCAGCAACGGCGCACAGAACGCCATCATGCTGCCCGAAGGAGCAAAGGCCACGAAGCTCACCATCTACAGCATCACAGGCACCAACGCCAGCAACCGCACCAGCTACTGGCGTGAAGTGGCCGGAAAGACCTACACCGAGGCCAACGCCACACTGCTCGACCTCGACGCGCCCCGCGACAACCCCAACGCCGTGACATTCAACCTTGACAACGTCGAGAAGCAGGTGACCTTCACCAACACCGGAGAGCAGCAGTGCGTCATACTCTACCTTGAATACCACTACGGCGGCAACGCCCCCAACGCCGACGTCAACGGCGACGGCTCGGTAGACGTGGCCGACATCGGCTTCATCATCGACGTCATGGCAGGAGTCAACGTGCCCGACGAGTCAGCAGCGGCCAAGGCCGACGTCAACGGCGACGGAGCGGTAGACGTGGCCGACATCAGCAGCGTCATCGACATCATGGCGGCCAACGCACGACGCGCGCAATAGCCCCAGGCCCCCCCTTCTGCCCCCGAGGGGGCTACTATAGACTTTCCCTTTAACGGCAAAAACTATAGTAGCCCCCTCGGGGGCAGAAGGGGGGGCTTCCTACAGATTAAACTTTGTTAAAAGTGAGGGGACAGCACGCCCGTAACGCGGAAATTGTTTACTTTTGCACCTTAATAGACAATTGGATAACCATTCAACTTGAGATGAAAGCTAACAACCGTCTCTCACCACTGTGGCTCGCACTGAGCGCCATCATAGGAATAGTCATAGGCACATTCTATGCCAACCACTTCTCGGGCAACCGTCTGAGCATCATCAATTCGGGCAGCAACAAGCTCAACAACCTGCTCTACATCGTCGACGACCAATATGTCGACACGGTGAACATGGGCGACCTCGTGGAGAAGGCCGTCCCGCAGATTCTATCAGAGCTGGACCCCCACTCCGTCTATATCAGCGCCAAGGACGTACAGGCCGCCAACGACGACCTGCGCGGCTCGTTCTCGGGCGTGGGCATCGAGTTCACCATCCGTCAGGACACGCTGCGCGTGCAGGGCGTCATCGCCGGCGGACCAGCCGAGCAGGCCGGCATGGTGGCGGGCGACAAGATTATCACCGTCGACGACTCGGTATTCACCGGCAAGATGCTCACCAACGAAGAGGCCATGCACCGACTCAAGGGCCCCGAGGGAACGAAGGTGAAGCTCGGAGTCATGCGCTACGGCGAGAAGGAGCCGGTCGACATCGTCGTCACGAGAGGAGAGATTCCCATGAACAGCGTCACGGCGGCCTATATGCTCGACGACAAGACGGGATATATCAAGCTGAAGAACTTCGGCGAGAACACCTATTACGAGATGCTCGTCGCACTGGCACAGCTGGCTCAGGACGAGTTCCAGCAGCTCGTCATCGACCTGCGCGGCAACACCGGCGGCTACCTGCAGTCGGCCGTGCAGATAGCCAACGAGTTCCTGCCGCGACAGAAGCTCATCGTCTACACCGAGGGACGCAACTCGCCGCGAGAGGACTACCGAAGCGACGGACGCGGAAGCTATCAGACCCTGCCCCTGGTGGTGCTCATCGACGAGGTGTCGGCGTCGGCATCGGAAATCCTCGCCGGAGCCATACAGGACAACGACCGCGGAACCATCATCGGCCGACGCTCCTACGGTAAGGGACTGGTGCAGAAACCCATAGAGTTCGGCGACGGCTCGGTCATGCGACTCACCATAGCCCGATACTACACCCCGTCGGGACGCTGCATACAGAAGCCCTACACCAGCGGCGCCGACAAGGACTACGAAGACGACCTGCTGACGCGATACCAGCACGGAGAGTTCTTCTCACTCGACAGCATCAAGCACACCGGGCCTGAATACCACACCGGCAACGGACGAACGGTCTACGGCGGCGGCGGCATCACCCCCGACATCTTCGTGCCCGAGGACACCACCGACTTCACCACCTACTACAAGGAGGCATCGATGACGGGTCTGCTCCTGCAGTTCGGCTACGAGTACACCGACCAGCACCGCGCCGACATGAACCCCTACACCGACATGGAGTCGCTCGTGAAGTACCTGAAGAAGCAGCGCCTCGTAGACCAGTTTGCCAACTTCGCCGACAAGCGCGGACTGAAGCGCCGCAACCTGATGATTCAGCGCAGCTACCGCCTGCTCGACGAGTACGTCACCAGCCGCGTCGTCTACGGTATGCTCGACGAGGCCGCACTCATACAATACCTCAACCAGGACGACGACGCCATCCGCCAGGCACTGAGCGTCTTCGCCGACGGCAAGGCCTTCCCACAAGCACCAGAACAGGAAAAGGAATGAAGAACTGGAGCGTCGCCCTGCTCGCGCTGGCTGCCGTCACGATGCACGCCCAACGTCCGCTCGACTGGGGCGACCAGTTGAACGGCACTTACAAGAACCCCGTACTGAACGCCGACTACAGCGACCCCGACGTCATACGCGTCGGCGACCGCTACTACATGGTGGCCTCCGACTTCCACTTCATGGGAATGCAGGTGCTGGAGTCTGCCGACATGGTCAACTGGCAGGTCGTCAGCCAGGTCTACCGGCGCTTCGACTATCCCGGCTGGGACACTAACGGTCATTACGGCGGCGGCTCGTGGGCTCCCGCCATCCGTCACCACGATGGTCTCTTCTACGTTTACTTCTGTACGCCCGACGAGGGACTCTTCATGTCTACGGCCAGCGACGCCCGCGGGCCGTGGAGCCCGCTGCACTGTGTCAAGGCCGTGAAGAAATGGGAAGACCCGTGCCCGTTCTGGGACGACGACGGCCAGGCCTATCTGGGCCGCAGCCAGTATGGCGCCGGCCCTATCATCATCCACCGCATGACAGCCGACGGCCGCCAGCTGCTCGACGACGGTGTGACGGTCTATACCGGCCCCGTGGCCGAGGGCACGAAGATTATGAAGCGGGACGGATATTACTACCTCCTCATTCCCGAAGGCGGCGTCTGCTGCGGATGGCAGACGGCACTACGCTCGCGCAACATCTACGGCCCCTACGAGAAGCGGGTGGTGCTGGAGCAAGGCAGCACCCCGGTGAACGGCCCTCACCAGGGCGCACTCGTCGAGGCAACGGACAGTACCTGGTGGTTCTATCATTTCCAGGAGACCCATCCGCGAGGCCGCGTCGTCCATCTGCAGCCCGCCCGCTGGAAAGACGGCTGGCCCCTTATCGGCGTAGACATCGACGGCAACGGCATAGGCGAGCCGGTGCCGGTCTGGGAAAAGCCCGCTATAAAGCCTATAGAAGCTATAAAGCCTATTGAGCCTATAGAGACTATAAACCCCCTCTCTCCTATCTGGCAGTGGAACCACAATCCCGCCGACTCTGCCTGGAGCTTCAGCGCGCGCAGCGGCCAGCTGACACTTCACGCCCTGCCCGCCGACTGCCTGAAGAACAGCCGCAACATGCTTACGCAGAAGACCGTGGGCTACGAGAGCGAGGCCACCGTGACCATCGACGGCGCCGCCCTTCTCGACGGCGACCGCGCCGGGCTACTCTGCACCGGCAAGCAGTTCATGGGCGTGGGCATCTGCCGCACGGAGGGGAAGCTGCACTTCTACACAGAACAAGACGGACAGCGCACCCTGCTGGGCCGCTGTCCGAAAGCCGTTGCCTTCCTGCGAGTCACCATCGACAGCCGCCGCAACCTGCACCAGCTGTCCTTCAGCACCGACGGCCGGCGCTTCACTCCTGCCGGCGAGCCTTTCCCCCTTCGCATGGGCTACTGGAAAGGCTCTCGCATTGGCCTTTTCTGCTACGCCGCGCCGTCAGCCCCGGGCGGCAAGGCACTGTTCAGCCATTTCCGCTACAACGTATCTAAATGAGAAATGAGAAATATGATTTGACTTCATCGCGGGACGTCCGCCAACAAGTCAAATCATATTTCTCATTTCTCCTTTCTCATTTCTCCTTTCTCACTTCTCATTTCTCACTTCCGTTAGAATCTTCCGAAGCCGCCACCGCCGCCTCGGCCGCCGCCGAAGCCTCCTCCGAAGCCTCCGCCACGGTTGCCGCCGCGATTGCCGCCGCCGCCCATACCGCCCATGCCGCGGCCCATGCCCTGACGGGCCTCGCGGGTGCCGAAGAGATTGAGGCGATAGTTCACGCGGAGCATGACGTAGCTGGTGATGGAGTTGTACTCCACGTCATTGCGCGACATGGCAGTGATAGAGCGGGAGAAATTAGACTGCTGGTGGAGCAGGTCGTAGAACTCCAGGCGCACGGACAGGGGTCTTCCCTTGAGGAACGACTGAGCAATCTGCGCGTTCCATATCAGCTCGTTGGTGTTGGCGGCAGCGTCGTTGAATCCGCGGCGGCTGGCCATGCCGAGGTTGGTGGTGAACTGCGTGCCCCAGGGAGCGTTGATGGTGGTGTTGAATCCGTAGTTGAACGTCCAGGTGTTCATCTTCGAGTTAGGCTGCAGGGCGTTGCTGCTGTGGTTGTAGTTCACGCTTCCGTTCAGTTCTATCTCGAAGAGGTCGTTGCGGTAGCTGAAGCCGAGTCGTTCGCGCCAGGTCGACGACTTGGTGGTAGACTTGCTCACGTTTCCGTCGCGTAGCAGGTCGATGTATCCCACATTGTTTGAATAGTCGAATCCCGTCTCGGTGTTGAAGTTGAAGGCGCCGAGCGAGTCGATGGCCACGTTGTACATGACGGTAGCCCCGGCGTTCCACTGTCCGTTGATGTTCTCCGGTCGCGAGTACATTCCGCCGGTCACGGGGTCGTACTTGGTCATCTGGGCAATGCTGTTGCTCGTTGTAGAGAAGTTAGCGTTGGCGTTGATGAACTGCGAGTGGTTCTCTATGAAGTTGTTGAACCTCAGGTTGAATCGCTGTGTAAACGATGGTTTCAGTCCGGGGTTACCCTCGCGTATGTTGAGCGGGTCGGTGTTGTCGGTAATCTTCAGCAGGTTCTCCATCGACGGCTGGCTGCTGCTGCCGCGGTAGTCTATTCTCAGCTGTCCTCTGTCCGATATGCGGTAGCGGAATCGTGCCGTAGGGCTCCAGTTGAGCACCGTCCTGATGGTGTCGATGTCGTTGCCCAGGTAGTTCTGGTGGAACTTTGAGCGTTGGGGCACGAGCTGCACGCCGATGTTGAAGTCGTACTTCGTGCGAATGAACCGCAGCATGACCTCCGCCGTATGGGTGTAGTTGCGGTAGTTAGAGAATCGGCTCAGGTCGTCGTCCAGGAAGGAGGTGTACTCCCTTCCGCCCAGTCGGCCGAAGACGTCGTCCCACTGGCGGTATTCGGGCCACAGTCCGGCCATGTCCTGTCGGTAGCTGTCGTTCCAGAAGTCGTAGGTGTTGCGCTCGCTCTTGGTGTAGCTGTACTGGAACTGGTAGCTCAGCTGCAGGAACGTGGCCTTGGCTATCGGCTCGCTGTAGGTGGCCTGCAGTCCGTAGCTGTAGCTCTTCTGCGGCGTGACGTTGTAGCGGTTGGTCTGGTAGGTGCTGTCGCCAGTGAGCAGCTGGTAGAGTCCCACGAGGCTGTGCGAGAACTGCTGCGAGTCTCCGTCGCTGTAGTTTCCTGTTGCCCTGAGCGTGATGTTTCGTCCCGTGTTGCTCAGCTTGCGGTTGATTTGCAGCGTACCTCCCACGCGTTTCGAGTCGCTGTAGCTCATTCCCCTGTTCGAGCGGCTGTTCACCACGAGCGTGTCGCTGATGCCGAGCATCCGTGTCACCATGCTGCCGATGTCGTCGGTCGCCGACACGTAGTTGTAGGGGTCGTCGCTGAACGTTCCCGATGCCGAGCTGGAGCGGCTGTCGTTGGTCCCGTAGCTCCACTCCGGTCGCAGGTTGATGTTCCACGCCGTGTCGGGTGTCCACTCTATTCGTCCGCGTGCTCCCCAGCTGTTGGAGCGCGAGTAGTTCTGGCTGACCGACTCCGAGAAGCTTCCCACGCGGCTGACGAAGTTCTCGGTGCTGTTGCGCGACCATGCGTCGCCGTCGCGGTGGTTCCAGTTCACCGATCCGTCGAGCACCAGGCGGTCTTTCTTCTCATAGTTCACGTTCACCATGGCCATCTTCGACGCCTGCAGTCCGCTGCGTCCTCCGCCGCCGAACCGTCCGCCAAAGCCGCCGCCGCCAAATCCCATGTCGTTCACGTTGTTGGCGTTGAGCATGGTGAAGACGCGCAGCTCGTCCTTCATCACGGCCCCCATGGCGCGTCCCGTGTAGCGGTCCTTGGTGCCCACTCCGGCGTCGACGTTGGCAAACATGCCGCGGTTCATTCCGGCCTTCAGTCCGAAGTCGAGCACGGTGGTCTCGTTGCCGTCGTCAATACCGGTGATGCGACTCAGGTCGCTCTTCTCGTCGTAGGTCTTGATGCGCTCCACGATGCTTGTGGGCAGGTTCTTCATGGCCGTCTGCGTGTCGCCGGTCATGAACTCCTTTCCGTCCACCTTAATCTTCTTCACCTGCTTGCCGTTGATGGTGATGGTACCGTCGTCGGCCACCTGTGCGCCGGGCAGTCGCTTCACCAGCTCCTCGACGACCGAGCCCTCGGGCGTCTTGTACGCGCCGGCGTTATAGACCACGGTGTCGCCCTTGGAGTAGACCCGCGCCACGTTCTTCACCACCTCCGTGCCCTTGAGCACGATGGCGTCGGTCTCGATGGTGAGGGTGCCCAGTGCCACGGGCTTCCCGCTGACCGTCACCGGGCGGTAGAGGGGCTTGTAGCCCACGTAGGTGACGCGCACCAGATAGCGTCCGTCAGCAGGGGCGGTCATTTGGAAGTCGCCGCTGACGTTGGTCACGGCATTGCTCACGAGCGTAGTGCTGTCGGTCTTGAGCAGGGCCACAGTGGCCTGGACGACGCCCTCCTGTTCGTCTTTGTCAATAACGTGGCCGCTGACGGTGCGCTGGGCCTGAAGTGCCAGTGCCGGGCAGAGCAGCACTGCGAGCAGAAGGAGCACCCGCCGAAGGGTGGCTTCCGGAGAATGATTCGTAGAATTCATCTTATTATTAATTATTGTAGTTGGCTCGTTTACCACAAGGTTTATGGTTTACACAATCCTTTGACGCACAACGCTGGGAAAGGTTTAATCCCAAGGAAAATATTTTGGGACCGGGCCAAGTGCTCACAAGTAGTAAGTCACAAGTAATAAGTAATAAGGGGGCTAAGGGGGG
This sequence comes from uncultured Prevotellaceae bacterium, assembly GCA_946644025.1. The sequence goes on from CAMPCG010000015.1 coordinate 18,962, forward strand.
GCTTGGGTTCAGATATGGTCGATTAGATAAACAGTTGCATTTAGCAATGGCTGCAAGTCATCGTTAATGACTTCTGATATAATGTCTACATCTATATCAAAGTAGCCATGGGCAATTCTGTTCCTTAACCCGAATACTTGATGCCAAGGGATTTCGGGACGAAGAGACAGGACCCGTCCTTCGGTAATTTTGTCTATTTTTCTGAACCCTTCGCCTATTGCCATTATCGTCATGCAATTACCCGCGAGGTCCTGCACTCCGCTTGGTGACATCAGCAGTTGGTTCATGTCCGTGATGCCCTGATTCCATTTCATCAGGTTCTCAATAGATTCCTTTATCTGAAGAAGGATGTCGAGCGCCACCTCACGCTTGTCCAAAGATATCGATTCCATACTTGCTGATTTGGTTCAAGAAAAAAGGACGCATGTTGTCATGCTTTCGTATCAAATCTACGCTCGTGCCAAGTATTGACTCCAGATAGTCGGCTGCGGCACATAGCGTGTAAGCCTTAGCGGGCATGACGACAAAGAGGTCAACGTCGCTGTCGTCACGATGCTCGTCCTTGGCAACAGAGCCGAACAGCCGCATATAGCTGATGCCATAGTTTGTCCTCAGCACATCAGCATGACTTCTAAGTATGTCTATGTATTCCTGTCGTGTCTTAAGCGTCATAAAGTCTAAAATGAAACCACATTCCTACCCGATTCCGATTGCAAAAATACACATAATTCTCAAATCCACCCACCTTTTTATATAAAAAAGTGCTAAATAATCTGATAATTTAGCAGGCAGAGCGCTTTGGCGCCGACCTACTGCCCACAAGTATTGAGGGCTGAGATGTAAAGTAAAATGACAGAAAAAAGGGTCGTACAAACGGAGCGTTCTGGAGCAAAAACCTGCACAAACGGCGCGTTTTGTGCAGGTTTATGGTGCTCAGGCGGTTGCACACAGTGGGGCGGAATGTGCAAAAACGAAGGGGCCGAAGCATCGTTTTAACACTTCTTTGCACCTAAAAGGAGGAAAAAGCCCGTTTTGCCGCTCCCCGAAAAACGGGGCGTTTGTGCATGAAAGACATATATCCATGCACAAACAGACAGTTTTGCGCATAATCATACGTAATCAGACGCGTCGCTTGCCCGGACCTGACTGGGACTTTGAGCCGTCCAAACCCAGGGTTTGAAGTAAGCAAAGTCATAGAGAGAGCCGTCCAAACTCCCGGCGAGGTTAGTTCTGCCTCCCAGAGCGGATATTTCCGTCCTGCACCCTCCATAACTCGGCTATTCGCCTCCAGGGTCAGCGTCGGTAGGAAATACGGCAGTATCAGCGGGGGCGTTGTAAAGATTTTTCAGGACCCGCGGCTGCCTCCCTTCGTGGGGGGCGTGGCCGCCGCTCACCCCTCCACTCCTTTAAGGGTAAGGGAGGCCGCCGCTCACCCCTCCCCTCCCAGAGGATGGGCCGGGGGAGGGGTGTGCCGCATGACGAGCTATTTGTCTGTACGACAATAGATTTAGTATGCTGGATGGCGATAAAGGCGCCCCCCTCCCCCAGCCCCTCCCCTTTGAGGGGACTACTCTTTATACACATCTTGCAG
>CAMPCG010000016.1 GCA_946644025.1 uncultured Prevotellaceae bacterium
CGAGACCCACAGCTTAGAAGGCTGTTGCTCTATCCAGCTGAGCTACGGAACCAAAGGGGGAGGGTTTGAAAACCCGCGTGCAAAGGTATTGTTTTTTTTGCGTTCCACCAAATTTTTTGCCGAAAAAGTAGTTATTATGATATAAACACATTGATTATGACACGCATACTACTGGCCTTTTTACTCTCTTCGCTTCATTTCGCGTCGGTCGCTGCCCAGCGCAGCGCCAACATTGTGTTCATCGGCAACAGCATCACCTACGGAGCGCTGCACGAGAAGCCCCAGGCTACGGCCCCGCCCGTGGAGTGTGCCCGCTGGCTGTCGGCCCAGGAGGGCATCGACACGGTCTACTTCAGCAACTGCGGGCGTAGCGGGCGCACCACCTACCACTTCCTGCCGCGGGCCGAGGACGTGGTGCCTGCCGGCGACAAGACCTACTTTGCCGACGTGGTGGCCAAGACCAGGGCCCTGGTCAGGGAGCACCCGGGGCTGCCGCTCGTCTTCAGCATCATGCTGGGCACGAACGACACCGTGGAGCGGACGCGCAACAAGCACACCTCGCCCGAGGACTACGCCAAAAACCTCTGCACCATCGTCGACACGCTGCTGCGTCTCTGGCCCCAGGCCCACGTGGTGCTCAACAAGCCCATCTGGTACACGCCCGACTACGTGACGAAGAACGGCTCGGTGGCCTCGAAGGAGAGCCTGCGGCTGATTGGCGACTACGAGAAGCAGTTTGCCACCGTGGTGAGCCGCTGCAAGGCGGGGCAGGTGCATATAGGCGACAGCGAGGCATACAGGCACTTCGAGCAGCACTGGCAGACCGACCTCATCGAGGAGAAGGACGCCCGCGGCAAGACATTCCACCTGCACCCCAACGAGCAGGGCGCACGACGGCTGGCCGAGTACTGGGGGAAGGCCATACAACCGATACTGGACGCCGGCATAGCACCGACCACCGACCGCCTGAAGTTCGGCATCATCGGCGACAGCTACGTGCGCAACCACCGCGAGCCCGTGGAGAAAACGTGGCACTATAAGTTTGCCCGCAAACACGACATGGAGTACTACAACTACGGGCGCAACGGCAACTGCATAGCCATCGACCTGAAGCAGTGGGGCACGGCCATGTACAAGCGCTACACCGAGATGCGCCCCGACCTGGACTATGTGGTGGTGGTGGCCGGACATAACGACGCCGCGCCGGGACGTGTGGACAGCATCGGCATGGACACGTTCAAGGAGCGGCTGGCCACGCTCTGCCAGGGACTGACGGAGCGATACCCCGAGGCCCGCATCTTCTTCTTCACGCCATGGACGTGCAAGGACTTCGTGGGCTCGATGCGCCAGAAGGTGGTCGACGCCATGATTGAGGTGTGTGGCTCTTACGGCATACCGGTGTTCGACGCTGCACGACGCTCCAACATCTTCGCCGCCAGCGAGCAGTTCCGCAAGATATACTTCCAGGGAGGGAAAGGCACTGACGGCGCCCACCTCAACTCGCAGGGGCACGACCGATTCCTGCCCGTGGCCGAAAGTTTTATTATGAAATATTAAGAGACCGGAGAGCCAGCCCCACCCCGGCCCCTCCCGCGGAGGGGAGGGGAGTATATACATCAGAGGCGGAGATTCTGGAGAAAGGGTAACTACTCCCCTCCCCCCCGCGGGAGGGGTCGGGGGTGGGGCTGGGAGTGGTCTAATCTGCACTATGAAGATATTTGGAGTAGGTATGAACTACGCGCAGCACAATAAAGAGCTGCACGGCGCGTTATATAAACCAGAGGAACCCGTGATATTCACCAAGGCAGACTCTGCCCTGCTGAACCAAGGAAAGCCGTTCTTCGTGCCCGACTGGGCTTCGAGGGTAGACTACGAGGCCGAGGTGGTGGTGCGTATTTGCCGTCTGGGCAAGGGCATACCCGTGCGCTTCGCCCACCGATACTATGACGCCGTGACCGTGGGCATAGACTTCACCGCACGCGACTGGCAACAGCGCGCACGAGAGAAGGGACTGCCGTGGACCATCTGCAAGGGATTCGACGGCAGCGCGGCCATCGGCCAGTGGATACCACTACCCTCCCCCAACGCCTCCCCAGAGGAGGGGAGCGAGGATAGACATTGGAGCGACAAAGGAGTGCAAGACCTGCACTTCCGTCTCGACATCGACGGCAAGACCGTGCAGCAGGGACACACCGCCGACATGCTCTACACGGTGGACGAGCTGATAGCCTACATCTCGAGGTTCTTCACCCTGCGCACCGGCGACCTGCTCTTCACGGGGACTCCGGCCGGCGTAGGGCCAGTAGCCATAGACAACCACCTGGAAGGCTGGCTGGAAGACAGGAAGGTATTAGACTTCTGCTGCAAGTGAGAAGTGAAATAGTTAAGTATGAAAACATTCATGCGAGTGCTGGAAATATTGGTTAAGAGATACCTGCTGCGGAAGAGAGCCGCGGCAGCCCTGCTCTTGGCCTTCCACTTCTCGCTGGCCACCACTACGCAGGCCCAGGAATTTTTCAACCTCACGGCCGACGAGGTGCGCATAGACTCTGTGCTGCCGCTCTTCGAGCACATCTGGGACATTCCCGCCGAGGGTAACTACACGGTGAGCATAGAGTACCCGGAGTTCATCGACATGGCAGCCTCGGACATCGCCAGGCTGAAGAGCATCACCGACGAGCCACTGCCCGACATGCCCGTCGTGGAGACCACCGTGGGCGTGTCGCGCAAGCAGAGGATGCTCCACGCCGCCTTCGTGCCCCTGGTGCTGCGCGACGGCAAGTACCAGAAGCTGGTCAGCTTCAAGCTCCGCCTCAAAGCCGAGGGATGGGAGGCCAGAGGTGAGCGGTCACCGCTGGCAGAGACGCGCGCCGACGACGCCGCCACGCAGCCATCCGACCGCTACGCCGCCCACTCCGTGCTCGCTTCGGGACAATGGGCCAAGATAGGCGTGAAGCAAACGGGCATACACCAGCTGACGGAAGCGCTGGTGAGGCAGTGCGGCTTCTCTAATATAAATAAGGGGAAGATATACGGCTACGGAGGCGCTCTCCAGCCCGAAGTGCTCACTGGCGATTATCTCAAGGCCACCGACGACCTGCACGAGGTGCCCACCTACATCACGGCGGGAGGGCGCAGACTGTTCCACGCCGTGGGACCCGTGAGCTGGGACAGCCCCGAGGCTACCACACGCACACGCAACCCCTACTCGGACTACGGATGCTACTTCCTCACCGAGAGCGACGAAGAGCCGCTCACCGTGGACAGCGCCACCTTCGTGGCCGCGGCATACCCCACCAACGACGACTACCACTCGCTCTACGAAGTGGACAACTTCGCCTGGTACCACGGCGGACGCAACCTCTACGACAAGCAACTGCTGGCAGCACAGCAGCAAAACAACTACACGCTCAACGCACAAGGGAACGACGGCAAGCTCACCGTGAGGCTCAGCAGCTCGGGACAGGCAACGGCCAGCGTGGCGGTGAACGACTCGGTGGTGGGCACGATACGCTTCTCCAACATACCCACCTCGGGACAGCTCAGCCACAACGTCGCCCTGGAAAGCACCACGACATTCGACATCAGCGGACTGCTGACCGAAAAGACGAAGGTGACGCTGACACAGACGGCGGGAACGGCCGACATGCGGCTGGACTACCTGGCCCTCACCTTCGCCACACCGACACCCATGGCCAACCTCAGCAGCAACACGCTGCCTACGCCCGACTACATCTACCGCATCACCAACCAGGACCACCATGCCGACCCGCAGGCCGACATGGTCATCATCATACCGACATCGCAGAAGGTGGTCGAACAGGCACAGCGCCTCAAGGAACTGCATGAGCAAAAAGACGGGCTGAGGGTGAACATCGTGCCCGCCGACGAGCTGTTCAACGAATACAGCAGCGGCACACCCGACGCCAACGCCTACCGCCGCTACATGAAGATGCTCTACGACCGGGCAGACAGCGACGCCGACATGCCGCGATACCTGCTGCTCTTCGGAGACGGCGCCTGGGACAACAGACTGCTCACCGACGGATGGCAAACGGCCACGGTCGACGACCTGCTGCTCTGCTACGAGAGCGAGAACTCGCTGAGCGAGACTGACTGCTACGTCAGCGACGACTACTACTGTATGCTCGACGACGGAGAGGGCGCAGACATGACCAAGAGAGGAAACGTGGCCGACGTGGGAGCCGGACGACTGCCAGCAAGAACGGCTGCGCAGGCAAAGACGATGGTAGACAAAATAATCAGCTACGTCAACAACGACTACGCTGGCGACTGGCAGAACCAGCTCTGCTTCATGGGAGACGACGGCAACGCCAACATACACATGATAGAGGCCGACTCGGCGGCAAACGTCGTGGAGAGGAACTACGAGGGATTCAGCGTGAAGCGCATCTTCTGGGATGCCTACAAACGCAAGACCACCGCCACAGGAAACTACTACCCCGACGTGACCGAGCTGCTGAAAAACCAGATGAAGAACGGAGCACTCATCATGGACTACTGCGGACACGGAGCGGCCTACATGATATCGCACGAGAAAGTGCTGCTCGTGGAAGACTTCGCCACACAGACGTCGCTCAGACTGCCGCTGTGGGTGACGGCATCGTGCGACATCATGCCCTACGACACGAAAGAAACCAACATCGGCGAGACGGCCATGCTCAACGAGAACGGCGGAAGCATAGCCTTCTACGGCACCACACGCACCGTCTATACCGGAGCCAACAAGGACATGAACTGCCGGTTCATCGACAACGTGCTGGCCACCGTAGACGGACGGCGCAACACCCTCGGAGACGCCGTCCGCCTGGCAAAAGCCGCGGTGTGGGGAAATGGATTCACAGCCTACAACAAGCTGCACTACACCCTGCTCGGAGACCCGGCCCTCACGCTGGCCTCACCCACGCAGAAGATAGTCATCGACAGCATCAACGGCATAGCCACGACCGACGGCGCTGCCAAGCTCTCGGTAGGCAAGACAGTGACCGTGAAAGGACACGTGGAGGGCAACACGAACTTCAACGGAGTGGTCCAGCTTTGCATGAAGGACACGGAGCAACGCATCACCTGCCTGCACAACATCGGATGGCAAGAAGCCGACGTAAAGCCATACCAGTACACAGACCGCCCCTCAACACTCTACAACGGACACGACAGCATCAGCGCAGGCCGATTCTCAATGACCTTCTCGGTGCCACTCGACGTGAACTACAGCGGCGAGAACTGTATGCTCATAGCCTACGCCGTGACCAACGACAAGCAGGAAGAAGCCCACGGACAGTGTACGCAACTCTCGCTGACAGACAGCGGCGACGTGAGCAACGACGGAGTGGGACCCTCCATCTACTGCTACCTCAACAGCAGCGCGTTCACCAACGGAGGCAACGTGAACAGCACGCCATACTTCTACGCCGAAATGTCGGACAAGGACGGCATCAACGCCGCAGGCGACGGACTGGGACACGACATGCAGCTGGTCATCGACGGCTCGAAAGAGCTCACCTATAGCCTCAACGACTATTTCACCTACAACTTCGGCGACTATCGCAGCGGCAGCCTGGGCTTCATCCTGCCCGAACTGACCGAGGGCGAACACACGCTGTCGTTCAGGGCATGGGACGTGCTGAACAACTCGTCGAAGGCCGAACTGAAGTTCAATGTCGTGAAAGGACTCACGCCGCAGTGCTTCAACCTGGAGTGCACACGCAACCCTGCCACCACGTCCACCACGTTCATCGTCAGCCACGACCGGGCCGGGAGCAACCTCAACGTCGTGCTCCAGGTGTTCGACATGTCGGGACGCCAGCTGTGGGAGCACTCCGAGAACGGTGTCTCAGCCACCGGCACCTACACCCTCAACTGGGACCTCACCATTGGCAGCGGCAGCCGGCTGCGCACCGGCGTCTACCTCTACCGCGTGCTCATAGGGCAGGACGGGAACATGACCACCTCGGAGGCCAAGAAGCTTATCGTGCTATATAAATAATAAGGATATAATAAAAAACAACAGCTATATGAGGAAAGCAATACTTATGGCGACAGCCGCCCTTGCCTTTGCAGCACTGCCGGGCAACGGTCAGAGCCGTTATGCCGAACACTCAGTGCTCTCGACAGGACACTGGGTGAAAATCCGGGTCTCAGACTCAGGGTTTCACATGCTCACCGATGAGTTCCTGCACAAAGCAGGCTTCTCCGACCCCTCCAAGGTCGAAGTATGGGGATATGGCGGGGCCATGCAGCCAGAGCTCCTCACGGCTAAATACCTGGCCGACACTGACGACCTGAAGCAGATTCCCATACACCAGGTTGGCGGGCGACGCATATTCCGCGCCGAGGGACCCGTGACGTGGAGCACCAGCAGCAAAACCCTGCGCACCAGGAATCCGTATTCCAGCTATGGATATTATTTCCTCACCGAAAGCAACGGGCAGCCGGCGGTGGCGGACAGCGCCTCCTTCGTGGAGCTCAGCTACCCCAAGCCCAACGACTACCACGCCATTTACGAGACCGACGAATACAGCTGGTACCACGGCGGACGCAATCTCTTTGAAAAGCGGCTGCTCAGTTCTGCTGAGGAAATCAGCTATACCCTGCCGGCCTATTCGTCGGCGGGCAAAGTCACAGTGGCCATGACCTACGAGGGCTACTGCAACGCCGACGTCTACGTCAACGGCGAAAAGGCTGGCAGCATCCTCGTGAGCAGCACCACGGCCAGCAAGAACAACAAGAAGTTGAAGTCAATGCCCGACGACTACAGCAAAGCCACGGTCGACACGTGGGTGTTCGACATCAAGGGGGGACTGAAAGAGAGCAACACCGTGACCCTGCGCCAGACTCAGGGCGGACAGATGCGCCTTGACTACATCGTCCTGTCCAGCAGGACGCCAAAGCCCGTGCCCTCATTCTCCGCAGACGCGCTCCCCGTTCCCGAACTGGTGGGCGAAGTGGAGAACCAGGACCTGCACGCCGACCCGCAGGCCGACATGGTCATCATCATCCCCGCCAACAGAAACTTCACCACCCAGGCAAAACGGCTGAAGGAGTTGCACCAGACCCACGACGGCCTGCGGGTGAACATCGTTGCTGCCGACCAGCTCTACAACGAGTTCTCCAGCGGTACGCCCGACGCCAATGCCTACCGCCGCTACATGAAGATGCTCTATGACCGCGCCGGCGACGACAAGGCCCAGCGGCCCCGCTTCCTCCTCCTCTTCGGCGACGGAGCCTGGGACAACCGCATGTGCTCGGAGAAATGGCTCTCCACATCGCCCGACGACTTCCTGCTCTGCTACGAAAGCGAAAATTCCTTCAGCGAGACGAAGTGCTACGTCAGCGACGACTACTTCTGCCTGCTCGACGACGGCGAGGGTGCCGACATGGTCAGCGACAAGATCGACGCTGCCGTGGGACGCTTTCCGGCACGCACCGCCGAGGAAGCAGACATCGTCGTCAACAAGACCATCAGCTACGTGCTGAACGCCGAAGCCGGCGCCTGGCAGAACACCATCATCGTCATGGGCGACGACGGCGACAAGAACCGCCACATGGACGACGCCGAGCGGGTGGCAGAGATGGTGAAGAGCAACTATCCCGGCTACAACGTGAAGAAAATCCTATGGGACTCCTACCCAGAGAAGAAGACCGCTGCAGGCAACCAATATCCCGAGGTGGTATCACTCATCAAGGAGCAGATGCAGATAGGTGCCCTCATCATGAACTATTCAGGACACGGCGGAGCCACAAACCTCTCCCATGAATTTGTCTTGAAATACGAAGACTTCACCCATCCCACCTCGCTTCGTCTTCCTCTGTGGATAACCGCCTCGTGCGACGTCATGCCCTTCGACGGCCAGGACTACAACCTTGGCGACGGTGCCATGTTCAACCCCGAGGGCGGCGCCGTGGCCTTCTTCGGCACCACGCGCACCGTCTACGCCGCATGGAACAGGCCGCTGAACCTCTCCTTCATGAAGCACGTCCTGGGCAGCACCGACGGTGTGCCCAACACCATCGGCCAGGCCGCCTTCATGGCCAAGAACGAGTTCACCGTAGGGTCGAGCCGCGACATGATTGTCAACAAGCAGCAATACACGTTCCTCGGCGACCCCGCCGTGCGTCTGGTATCGCCTCAGCTCCGTGCGGTGGTGGACAAGATCAACGGCATTGAAGTGACCGACGAGACCAACGTCATGCTCCCCGTGGGCGAGAAGGTCGTCGTCAGCGGACACATCGAAGGCCAGGATCACTTCCAGGGCGTAGTGAACTTCGTGGTGAAAGACGCCGAGCGCTCCATCACCTGCCTGCTCAACAACCCCGCAAACTTAGAGACCGACACCGCCATGGTCTACCGTGAGCGCCTGGAGACCATCTACGCCGGCAGCAACAGCGTCAGGGACGGCCAGTTCGAGTTCGTCTTCACCGTGCCTAAGGACATCGCCTACAGCGAGGCTACCGGCCAGATGCTGCTCTTCGCCTACAGCGACGACCGCAGCCTGCTGGCCCATGGCGAATGTAAGCAGTTCACCCTGAGCGGCGGCAACGCCCCCGTCACCGACGGCACCGGCCCGCGCATCTACAGCTACCTGGAGAACGAGTCGTTCACCAATGGCGGCATCGTCGGCGCAGAGCCCCGCTTCTATGCCATGATTGCCGACAACGATGGCATCAACACCTCCGACGCCGCCATAGGCCATAACATCGAACTGTGCATCGACGGGAAGTTCCATCACACCTACAACCTCAATCCCTACTTCACCTACAGCTTCGGCGACTACACCTCGGGCACCGTCAACTTCCGTCTGCCGGCCCTCTCCCTTGGTCAGCACCGCCTGCACCTGCGTGCCTGGGACGTGATGAACAACTCGGGCGACGTGGAGTACACCTTCGTCGTTGCCGACCGCGGCATCGCTGCCATCGACGAAATAGAAGACATCAAATCAGAAAACAGCAAATACTATGACCTGCAGGGTCGCCGCATAGCCGGCAACGCCTCCGGCAGTCAGATTGTCCTGAAGCGCGACAGCCAGGGCAAGGTCAGGAAAATGATAGCAGCCGGTAAATAGCGCCCAACACTTAACACCAAACACCCAACACCAGAAAATGAAAAGAATCCCCCTCAGTCTCCTATGCTGCGCCCTCTGCACAGCAGCCAATGCCGAAGACTACAAGACGACCACGTTCAATCCCGTTGAGCACGCCGTCATCTCGCAGACCATCGCCCCCGATGCCCGTTCCGCCGGTTTGGGCGACGTGGGTGCCGCCACCGACCCCGACGTGAACTCCCAGGCCTGGAACCTGGCCAAGTACCCCTTCTGCATCAGCCGCGCCGGTGTGTCGCTCAACTATACTCCGTGGCTGCGCCAGCTGGTCAGCGACATCGACCTGGCCTACGTTGCCGGCTACTACCGCATAGGCGACTACGGTGCGCTTTCCGGCTCGCTGCGTTACTTCTCGCTCGGCGAGGTGTACCTCAACGACGGTTCCGACCAGTCCGTCAAGCCCTACGAGATGTCGCTCGACGTGGCCTACTCGCGTATGCTCAGCGAGAAGTTCTCGCTCGGTGTCGGCCTGAGGTGGATCTACAGCGACCTGCGCTACGACTACAGCGAGGACTCAAAGCCCGCATCGGCCTTCGCCGCCGACATTGCCATGTACTACAACAACTACATCATGCTCGGCTCGCGCGAGTGCCAGCTGGGCCTCGGTGCCGTCATCAGCAACATCGGCAGCAAGATTTCCTACTACGGCGACGAGGAGAGCCAGTTCATCCCGGCCAACCTGCGCCTGGGTGCCGCGCTGATGATTCCCGTCGACGAGTACAACCGCTTCACCATTGCCGCCGATGCCAACAAGCTGCTGGTGCCCACCGTGCCCCGCCAGGAGGTCGACGAGTCGAACTCTGACTACCAGGACCGCGTGCGCCGCGAGTACAGCGACATGTCGAGCATCAAGGGAATCTTCACCAGCTTCAGCGACGCCCCCGGCGGCTTCAAGGAGGAGCTCGAGGAGGTGCAGTGGAGCCTCGGCGCAGAGTACATCTACCACGACCAGTTCTCCATCCGCGCCGGCTACCACCACGAGAGCGAGTCGAAGGGCAACCGCAAATACTTCACCGTGGGCGGCGGCTTCCGCATGAGCGTCTTCTCGCTCGACGTGGGCTACGTCATCTCCACCGCTCAGAGCAATCCCCTCGACCAGACCCTCCGCTTCACCCTCGCCTTCGACATGGACGGCATCAAGGATCTGTTCAGGAAGTGAGGAGTGATAAATCCCGCCCAGTTTCACACAGATTGCACAGAATGCACAGATTGCTGCGCCTGAGGGGAGGCCATGCGACAACCAGTGAAACAACGACGGGGAAAATCATGCGCAGCCAAAATCCGTGAAATCTGTGAGAACAAAAGTGAATTATTTCCTATAGCTATGAATTTCAGAATTGGAATGGGCTATGATGTCCACCAGCTTGTAGAGGGCCGTGACCTGTGGCTTGGCGGCATAAAGATTGACCACACGCTGGGGCTTCTTGGCCACAGCGATGCCGACGTGCTTATCCACGCCATCTGCGACGCGCTGCTCGGCGCGGCCGCCATGCGCGACATCGGCTACCACTTCCCCGACACCGCCGCCGAGACCGACGGCATAGACAGCAAGATTCTCCTGGCCAAGACCATGCAGCTGCTGCGCGATGCTGGCTACGAGCTGGGCAACATCGACGCCACCATCTGTGCCGAGCGCCCCAAGCTCAACCCCCACATCCCCCAGATGCAGCAGTGCCTGGCCGACGTCATCGGCTGCGCCCCCAGCCAGGTCTCCATCAAGGCCACCACCACCGAGCGCCTCGGCTTCACCGGTCGCCAGGAGGGCATCTCGGCCTACGCCGTGGCGCTGATAACGGCGGCACCCTCCTAACCGCTTCCCTCCCCCGCCCAAACGATTACTCCCGCCTGGCCTACACTTTGTTAGTCGCCAGGCGGGAGTAATCGTCTTTTTACGCTTTCGGCAATCTGCTATTTCACCATCACCTTCCTACCGCCAGTGATGTTCAGCCCCTTGCGCGGGTGGCTCAGTCGCTGGCCCTGCAAATTGTACCACAGGCTGGTTGTCGGGTGCTTTGCGTCAGCCGCGGTGATGCCGGTAGTGATGTTCTCCCCGTCGAGCACGATGTCCACGCAGCCCGCGGCGGTCTCCATATCCGTCAAAATGGCAGCTAGCTCGAAGTAGGCCGAGAAGGCCTTCGTCTGCGCCGTGCCGTCGCTGTAGGCGAACACTCCGCCGTCGAGGAAGAGGTTCTCCTCCGGCACGCTGGCTACCACATGGGTACCGACAAAATATCCACGCTCGGCAAGCCTCTTACCCACCTGCACCGTGGTCTCGTCCTCGGGGCTGATGTCTACGCCGTCAAGGGTGAACTCCGTCATGTCCTCGGCCACCCGTATCAGGTAGGGACGGTTGGCCTCCATCGCGGCGACGGTCTCGAAGCCGAGGCTGATGCCCGTGATGTTGCCCTCGCTGTCCTCCTCCGGGCTCCACTGCTTGAAGTCGGCCACCTGGACGCCCTCGCCGAAGGCCTCCACCACCTGCTCCGCCGTCATGGCAAAGGGCAGACAGATGGTCGCCCACTCGTCGGCGGCCAGGGTGCGGAGCACGCGCACGTTAGCGTTCTGCTCGGCCACGGGGGCCGTGGTGGCGTTCTCGTCGAGGATGGTGCGCGACTCCGTGATATTGATGATGAACGATACATCATCCAGGTTTTCACCCTGCGAGTCGGCCGTGCGGGTAAACTCACAGGCGGTGACGGTGGCCGTGAGGCTGGCGTTTGCGGCCAGGCTGGCATCGGCCAGCAGCGTCACCCGCAACAGCGGGCCGCTGGTGGGCATAGAGAGGTTGTCCATCGAGCGGCAGGTTATCTTGTAGTTGCCGTTCGAGGGCAGCAGGTTTCCCGTCAGGATGTGGTTAGTGTCGAAAGCCCGCTCCACCACAGGGTAGCCCTCGTCGTCAGTCTTCAGCGACAGCCCGTCGGGCAGTGCCAGTTGCAGCTCGAAGGCCGTGTACTCAGTGTCAAACTCACAGCCAATCTCAAGTGTGGCCTCGCCGCCCTGAGCCACATTGACGTCGCTCACGGTCAGCCGGTTTGTGGCCACGGCCTGCCCCATACCAACGATGAGGGCAGCCAGCAAAGTGAAAATAATCTTCTTCATAGTTGTATCTCCTCTTTATTATCTGCCAAGAATAATGTCAATCACCTGCACCATGTCGGTGATGGTCACCTTGCCGTCGCCGTTCAGGTCGGCCACCTTGCGGATGAACTGTGCGGGTTCCTCCTCCAGGATATAGCTGTTCATGCTGATGACGTCGGTCACGCTGACGCGGCCGTCGCCGTTCACGTCGCCCATCACGGCCTCGGTGATGGTCAGCTTGGCGGTGCTGTTTTTCGGGTGGATGTCCTCGTAAACGCTGCCCGCCCTCTTCACCGTCATCTCTATGTCCTTGATGGTCATGGTGTAGGTGCCTACGGCCATGTTGTCGGCCACGTCGATGGTGATGGTCATGCCGTCGCCGTTGGCCTGACTGATGGCGCGGCTGCTCTGCGGCGTCACTACGAAGCGGTAGAGGCCGTTGCTCACCTTGCTCGACGAGATGCTGTGCGTGTTCACGGCGTTGCCCGTCAACTCAGCCAGCAGCTTGCCGTCCTTCTCGGCCACCGTCACACCCGTAGGCAGCTGCAGGTCGAACTGGAAGCCCATGATGGTCTCCTCGTCGGTCAGCAGCACGTTGAGCACGCCGCGGCCGCCGCTGCACTGCGTCATGTCGGTCACGGTCAGCTTGTTGTTCTTCTCCACCGTTATCAGGCAGCTCGCGCTTTTCCCGCTGCCGTCATTGGCCGTAGCCTTCACCTGACAAGTGCCAGAACCCACGGCGGTCACCTGTCCGCTCTCGCTCACCACGGCCACGGTCTCGTTGGTGCTGCTCCAGGTCACGCTCTTGTCCGTGGTGTTTGTGGGCCGTACAGTGGCCGACAGTTGCAGCTTGTCGCCAACGGTCAGCTCCGCCTCGGTCTTATTCAGGGTGATGCTTTCCACCTCCACAGGCTTCACGGTCACTTCACACTGGGCGGAAACACCGTTGTGGGCAGTGCAGGTGATGGTGGTGGTGCCAAGGCTTTTTGTGGTCAATTTTCCATTCTTATCTATTGATGCTACAGTATTATTGCTACTAATCCATGTCAAAGTAGTTGTTGCCCCTTCATCAATAATAATTGGAGAGAATGTGAAATCTTCACCTAAAAATAAAGATACTGTGTTAGGTATAGTAATGCTTTTAACTTCTAAAACTGTTACAATGTATGTTTCTCCAGGCCAGAATTCACCGTCAGACCATTTTTTCCCAAGAGTTACGGTCGCTATCCCAGACTTTAATCCCGTGATAGTAAAAGTATGACCTTCATAACCCTCTTTTGTTAGTTCAGATGCAACACTAACTATTGACTCATCAGAGTTTTCCCAACTATTTGCATAATAGTTTCTCATTGCGATATTATAAAAATGAGGAACAGTAAAGCTTTCACCTACTTGTATTGTTTTATACACAATAGGAAAACAGGTAATGCTATAAATAAGTAATGGGAGAAGTAATAATAGCTTTTTCATAGTTTTTTTTCTCTTGCCCTCCCGTCCCCAAGTTCGGCCTTTAAAAGTTTTTGGATTGTTTTGATGACGGCATAAAAAAGATGTGGGAACTATACTCTTACTACTCGTCCCACGTACTGAGGCTCTTGCATGCCCACCAAGGTTGAACGAGCAAGCATAGAACCCACAATGATATGAATAACTCACGCTTATGCCAAAACATAATAGCGTGACTGTGTAATCACATCATGCGGGCATCTACCCCTTGCCATGTCCATGACCCTGGTGAAAGTTGCAAGATTTCAGTACGTCAAGAACAAAGCGTTGAAAGTAAACGCCTTTTGTTATGTCGTGGCTCTCATGGAGTGGCGGTCAGTCCGGACGTGTCCGCGCTTCGTTAGTACTCTGAGAGTCGGGGGCAAAGGTACGAACAAAAATCCGAACCGCCAAGCGATTCGGGGAATATTTTACGTAGTTGACAAAAAAACGTCAAGAAAACGTTAGGGAAACGTGAAAGAAGCGGATTACCGTTTATTAAGTATTAAGTCAAGACCCTGACTCTCGTAAAAGTTAAACTTTCCGTCGTCAGAGATGAGCGGCAATCTCTCAGTAATGGCATGAGAAATAATGACATGGTCTGACGGGTCTTTGTGGTCTTTTGCCAAGTTAAGTCTCAGCCGCGAGTATGTCCGCATGTGTTCTTCTCTTAACGGGAGTATTTCTATAAAGTATTTATCGCGTATGTCATCTATCATCTGCTCCGAAGTGTTCCAGTACTTTGAAACCAGCTTTCCATTGTTATGCTGGATAATCAGTTCACGTATGCTTTCTGCACTCATGCAAATGACAGTGTCATAATCTTTCAATATAGCCAACACATCCTCTGACAACAAATCTCGGTCTGTTGCATAATGAATGAGATACAAGTGTCAATAAGGTATCGCATCCACCTTACTTCCTATTTGGCGTATACGCCATATTTCTCGCACGTAATAGTTCCCTGCATCATTAAAGAAGTCGCTTCCCTTATAGCGACCCTCTTTTTCCGCTCTTCTATGGGAAGCTTTTCCCATGTCAAAGTTACAACTTTAGTTTCCATAATTATATTTTAAACTTGAAAGTAAACGCCTTTTGTTCGTGGCTCTCATGGAGTGGCTTTCCTGTCCGGAGCAGGAATCGCGCTTTATTGAAACTCTGAGAGTCAGGGGCAAAGGTACGAACAAAAATCGGAACCGCCAAGCGATTCGGAGAATATTTTGAAGGAAGTGTGGAAAAGTCAAAAAGTGTAGGGCTATTTGTCTAATAACGAGTCATAGCCCATCCTTTCTATCATTGTCAAGTCGGATAGATAAGTGTTCTTGATGTACTCAATATTAAGGGTGTTGTCTGTTACGGAGTAAATAATTTTTATTTTCTTCATAACCAGTAATCCTCGAAACTCTATCCCAATTATCTCGGATATAGGATCGATCTGAGCGGAGAATGGGGAACAAGAAAGGCGTTGGATGGCGGCCATGATTTGTTTCCTCATTTTCAACGCTTGCTTCTCGCCATGCTCACGAACGGTATATTCAAGGACTTCAGCAAGGCTCAGCAACGCAGGTGCCGGCCATCGTATCTCTAAGTTCATATAGTCTTTGGTCTAAGAAACGCTCTGCTTCTTCTTGCGAATATGTCTTCCCTGCCATCACGTCAGCATGACTTCGCCTCAATATGGCAATAAGAGCATCTTCGTCTGTCGTAATCCTATGTGTTGTACTCATATTCATAGTCTGTTATTCGTCTTTTGTTATGTCGCGGCTCTCACGGAGTGGCTTTCCTGTCTAGGAGCAGGGGGCGCGCTCAACGGCGGGCTGCACGAGGCTTGCCCCTACCGTGAGAGTCAGGGGCAAAGGTACGAACAAAAATCCGAACCGCCAAGCGATTCGGAGAGAAATTTCTGATAAAACACGAAAAAACATGCTGTGCGATTGACATCTGCCGGTGCATGGAAAATCTACAAACGCTGACAGCGTTTTTACAAACGCCGTCAGCGTTTATACAAACCAAGGCAGCGTTTGTACAAACGCTGCCTTGGTTTGTAGATTGCCCCTACCCTTTCGCCATTAAAGATACGGGCAAAAGCGACTTTACGACGGCTCTCTCCCGCCAACTGGACGGACGAGGCCGCAGGGGAGCTCTTTACTTCCGCTGCCTTTAGCGCAGGTCGATGACCTCGGCGGAGGGGAAGTCCTTGGAGTTGAAGCGGAAGGTGGCGTCGTCGAGCTTCGAGGTCTTGAGGTTGGTGATGGTGAAGGTGGTCCACTTCTGCTTCTGCAGCAGCTTCACCTCGGTGGGGTGCCAGTTGGCCTTGTCTACGGTGATGAACATCTCCTGCACGCCGCGGCCCTTGTCCTTGGCGGTGAGGTGCACGTTGTAGGTGCTGGCGGCCTTGGTCATGGTGTACTTGAAGCCCTGTCGGTAGAGGTTGATGAAGTTGTAGGGATTGAGAGTCTGCAGGCGCTGCGCCGTTGGCGTGGTGACTGATACCTCGTCGTTCTTGGCCATGTAGGTCCAGAGGGTCTTTCCGTCGAACCACATCGTGGCTACGCTTGTCTGGGCGCAGAACTTCTGGCCCTTTACGGCAATGCTGCCGCTGGCGCTGCCATACTGGGCGCTGGTCATGGTGAAGTCGGCCTTCACGCCGTCCTTGGAGCTGACGGCGGCGGCGCACTTGTCGAGCACCTCCTTGGCGGTCTGGGCCAGCGAGGTGAGGAGGGAGAAGTGGAGGATGATGAATAAGAGGGTGAGTTTTTTCATTGTGAAATGGGGTTTTTAGGGGGGGGCGAGGATGTTAGCCGAAGCTGAGGTTGGCCAGGCGCTGGCGGAGCTGTTGCTCTTCCGAGCGGCGTATGGCCAGGCGCAGGCGGCAGGTGTTGTCGAAGGTCTGGCTGACGATGCGAGGCTGCATGTCCTTGACGACGCGCATCACCTGGTTCATCATCACGTAGGGGAAGTCGTAGTCTACGATGGCCTCCACCAGTCGCTGCTCCACTTCAGCGTGGGCCAGTGCGTCGGCTGCTGCCTCTCGGTAGGCTACGATGAGCCCGCTAGTACCGAGGTTGACGCCTCCGTAGTAGCGCACGACGACGATGAGCACGTCGGTGAGCTCGGCCGAGTTTATCTGTCCCAGGATGGGCTTTCCGGCGGTTGACGATGGCTCGCCGTCGTCGTTGGCGCGGAAGTCCTTTCGCTCGTGGCCGAGCATGTAGGCATAGCAGACGTGGCGCGCGTCGTAGAAACGGCGGCGGTAACCATCGACGAGGGTCTTCACCTCGTCGGCGGTCTCTACGTGGTGGGCGAAGGCGTAGAACTTGCTCCGCTTCTCGGAGTAGAAGCCCTCGGAAACCGTGGTGGAGAGGGTCTTATAAGAGTCGGTCATTTAAGAGGCGATGTGGCGCGGTGACTCGATATATCGATATATCGAGATTTCGATATAACGACACGAGGATATAACGAGATAACGACACGGCGATATAACGAGATAACGATATAACGATATTACGACACGAGGATATTACGGGCCGGGATATTACGGGCCGGGGACATTACGGGCCGGGGATATCAGCTCAGCTTGTGGACTACGAGGCCGGAGCGCAGCTTGGGCTCGAACCATGTGGCCTTCGGCGGCATGATTTTTCCGCTGTCGGCGATGTCCATGATCTGCTGCATGGAGACGGGATAGAGGGCCAGGGCGGCGCGCATCTCTCCGCTGTCCACGCGGCGCTTGAGCTCGCCCATTCCGCGCAGCCCGCCCACGAAGTCTATGCGCTTCGACGAGCGCAGGTCGCCCAGGTTGAGCACCTTGTCGAGGATGAGGCGGCTGGAGATGTCGACGTCGAGCACACCGATGGGGTCGCTGTCGTCGTAGGTGCCGGGACGTGCCGTGAGGCTGTACCAGTGACCTACCCCCTGCCCCTCCTCAGGGGATGGGAGATAGAGCGAGAACTCGTGCAGACGGGCGGGGCGGTAGATGTCGGTGCCCTTGTCCTGGACGACGAAGTCTTGGCCGAGGGCCTCGAGGAACTGCTCCGAGGAGAGTCCGTTGAGGTCCTTGACCACGCGGTTGTAGTCGAGCACGGTGAGCTGCGACGCCTGGAAGCACACGGCCATGAAGTAGTTGTACTCCTCGCGCCCGGTGTGGTTGGGGTTCTGTCGCTGCTTCTCGGCCCCTACGAGTGCTGCCGCTGCCGAGCGGTGGTGGCCGTCGGCAATGTAGAGCGAGTCCATGCCGGCAAACTCCTGGGTGACGGTCAGCATGTCCTGCTCATCGTCAATCACCCAGAACTGGTGGCGGAATCCGTCGATGGGAGCCACGAAGTCATACTCGGGCTCCTTCTGCGCGTAGCGCATGATGAGCGCGTCGAGCGTGGCGTTGTCGGGATAGGCGAAGAACACGGGCTCCAGGTTGGCATTGTTCACTCTGACGTGCTTCATGCGGTCCTCCTCCTTGTCGCGTCGGGTCAGCTCGTGCTTCTTGATGCGTCCCTCCATGTAGTCGTTCACCCATGCTCCCACCACGAGTCCATACTGCGTGTGTCCGTTCATAGTCTGGGCGTAGATGTAGTAGTGTTCGCGCTCGTCCTGCACCAGCCAGCCCCTGTCCTGGAACTTCTGGAAGTTGCGAGCGGCCTGCTCGTAGACACGCGGGTCGTACTCCGACGTGCCCACGGGGAAGTCTATCTCGGGCTTGATGATGTGATAGAGGCTCTTCTCGTTGTCGCCGGCCTCGGCGCGGGCCTCTTCAGAGTCGAGCACGTCGTAGGGACGGCTCTCCACTTGCTCCACCAGCTCACGGGGAGGGCGGAGTCCACGGAAGGGTTTTACGGTAATCATTATAGTGTTGTATTAGTGATATTTGCGTGCAAAAGTACGCATTAACTTTGACATGGCCAATCTTTTTAGCATAAATTAAGCGGGCTTACAGATGGTTATCAGAAAAAATCCGTACCTTTGACATGCGTCGAAGGTACTGCCGTTCGACACTGCAAAACAAAAATTGCCATTTTTGTTTTGCAGTGTGCTCACTTATTCGTACCTTTGCAGTGCCCAAGTAGGAGGCGACGTGTCTCACGTCGCAATCCGGCAGATTGTTGCGACGTGAGACACGTCGCCTCCTACTTGTGCGCTGCAAAGGTAGCAATTTTCCGACAAAGCGGTGACCTTTTTTCTGCTAATTATTGTAAATGGCGCCGCCACCGTGAGGCTGCACTCGCAGACGGCGGGCGCATGGCCTCGGACTTTCAACCGTACAGCCTGCATTGCTTCAGCCGTTACGATGTTGGGAAAGAGCCGCCCGAAAGTTGCCTTTGCCCGTATATTAAATGTAGAAAGGGTAGGGATAATCTTGAAACGCTGTCAGTGTTTGTACAAACGCCGACAGCGTTTATACAAACGTCGACGACGTTTGTACAAACGTCGTCGGCGTTTATAGATTCACCGACGGCGTCTGCAGGCTAAATCTTGAGCCCGTGGAAAGACTCAAACCGTGGGCTTGGACGGCTCTAACGCCGGGCTGAGCTGCCTAAAAGCGTTAAAGATTACTAAATAGGAGGGGCGCGGGCCGTCGTAATAGCTTCTGTTTCAATAAATATGAGTAACTTTGCGCCCGCTAAAATCCCGACAACGGGAAAAGGAGCCTGGACAGGCGCGGGCTCCTTCATGTCTAACCTATTAAATACGGTCTGGTAAACGTCTGTTCAGGCCATTGCTCCATGAGAAATGGGGCGCAATAGAAACAATGTCAGAATTAACAAAGAACGTTCAGCCGTTACAGGACTTTAACTGGGACGAGTTTGAAAATGGAACCGTGTCCAACGTCAGCCGTGAGGAACTTGACAAGGCCTACGACGAGACCCTCAACAAGGTGGCCGACCATCAGGTGGTGGAAGGCAAGGTCGTGTCCGTGGACAAGAAAGAGGTGGTCGTCAACATCGGCTACAAGAGCGACGGTATCATCCCCGCCACTGAGTTCCGCTACAATCCCGAGCTGAAGCCCGGCGACGTGGTGGAGGTCTACGTGGAGAGCGCCGAGGACAAGAAGGGACAGCTCCTTCTCTCGCACAAGAAGGCACGCCTGAGCCAGGCTTGGGACCGCGTCAACGCAGCTCTCGACGAGCAGCAGGTCATCCAGGGATTCATCAAGTGCCGCACGAAGGGTGGCATGATTGTCGACGTCTTCGGCATCGAGGCCTTCCTGCCCGGCAGCCAGATCGACGTGCACCCCATCCGCGACTACGACCAGTTCGTGGGCAAGACCATGGAGTTCAAGGTGGTGAAGATCAACCAGGAGTTCCGCAACGT
>CAMPCG010000017.1 GCA_946644025.1 uncultured Prevotellaceae bacterium
CGGTGGCCTTCGACACGCTGCAGAGCGCCAAGGCCAACGGTGCCGACGTGGTGCTCATCGACACTGCTGGGCGACTGCACAACAAGGTGGGCCTGATGAACGAGCTGAAGAAGATAAAGGACGTGATGAAGAAAGTGCTGCCCGGCGCTCCCGACGAGGTGCTCCTCGTGCTCGACGGCTCCACCGGTCAGAACGCCTTCGAGCAGGCCCGCCAGTTCGCCGCCGTCACCCAGATTACGTCGCTGGCCATCACCAAGCTCGACGGAACGGCAAAGGGCGGCGTCGTCATCGGCATCAGCGACCAGCTCCAGGTGCCCGTGAAGTACATCGGGCTGGGCGAGGGGATGAAGGACCTGCAGCTCTTCGACCGCAGGGCCTTCGTGGACAGCCTCTTCAAGAATAACTGACTGCGGGAGTCAAAAGAATAAATGTGTGTATGTTGAGACTTCAGGATTGCTTGCAGAAACTACAAGATTTCAAGAGAAATTTCGGTACGCGATACGGCATCTTGAGCATAGGAGTGTTTGGTTCCGTGGCGCGTCAGGAGAATCGTGAGGACAGTGATATTGACATTGTCGTGGAAGTGGAGCGGCCTACTCTCAGCTTAATGTATGAACTGAGGGAGATGTTGAAACAGCTGTTTGGCTGTGAGGTAGACCTTGTACGGTTCCGCGATTCTTTGCGTCCCTTGTTTAAGTCCAACATTCAAAGAGATGCCATCTATGTCTGAGGACCAAACCACTTTGCGAGACCGGCTTGAAGATATTCTTGAGTCGGTCAGTCTCATTCAAGAATGGGCGGCAGACAGGAAGACTGTCGATGATTTTATGCTGTCATCAACTGGCGTGATGGCTTTCAATGCATGCGTGATGCGCTTTCAGGTGATAGGTGAGCATGTGGGTAGACTGCTGAAGTCAGACAGAAATTTGCTGGATAATTACCCTCAAATTCCTTGGCACGCTATTTATGGTTTAAGGAATATCATTTCTCACGAGTACGCCAATATTGACGAGGAGGTCATCGTGTCTGCAATCAATAATGACCTTCTGCCGCTAAAAGCCGCTGTGGAAGACATGCTGAAGCGATAACATCCCCGGCTCCAAGCAAAAGGAGCCGGGGATGTTTCGGTTATTACTGAGCCTGTTCAGCCGATATACTGCAGTATGAGGTCGGCAATCTCGTCTTCAGTCTTGCCTTTCATGCTGATGACGAGGTCGTAGTTGCGGGTGTCGTAGCGGGTGGTGCCGGTGAACTTCTTTATGTAGTTCTCGCGCCCTGTGTCCACCTTTTCTATGGTTTTCGCAGCCTCCTCGGCGGTCAGTCCCTGATGGCTGACAAGGCGCTCTATGCGCTGCTCCAGGGGTGCTGTGATGAAGATGCTGAGGCGGTTGGGATGGTCCTTGAATATGAAGAATCCGCTGCGGCCTGCTATCACGCACGACTCCGACTCGGCAATGCCTTTGAGAATCTCCTTCTCGGTCCTGAACATTTCGCCGACGTTAAGCGGGTTTGGCTCGTCGCCGTCAGAACTCTTAAAGCCGGAGCCGATGCCCACCACGCGCTTGAATTCCGACCACCACTCCTGTTTGCGCCCTTTCAGACGCTCAATCTCCTCGACACTCAGCTTGTATTTCTCCATGAGGCCCTGAATGACGGCCTTGTCATAGTAGGGCACGCCCAGCTTGGCAGACAACTTGGCGCCTACGGTGTGGCCGCCGGAGCCTATTTCACGGTTGATGGTGATGACAAATTTTTCGTTCTTGTTCATTGTTGTATAGTTTGATGATTAATGGAATAGTCGAACGGATAAAAGCAGGAACGCCGAAATGTTGTCTGCAAAGGTACGGATTATTATTCAGACGGGCAAATTTTTTTGAAAGAATTAAATGGAGGCGCCTACTCTGCAAGGTCTGAAAAGTCCACGATGCCGCAAATGCTGGCGCGGCCGATCCCTCCCTTCCCCCCTCCCATTACCACGCTTCTGTGTCGCTTAAGAAACCTATTGAAATAATGTAATATTGATTAAAGAATGTTACATGTCTTTGCCGATTGCTTGTTTCTGCCCTACCTTTGCATAAAAATGTGCAAAGTTTGAAAACCATTGACTTCATATCGCTGGGCTGTTCCAAGAATCTTGTGGACAGCGAGGTGCTGATGGGACTCTTCGAGGCCCACGGCTATCATGTGACTCACGATGACCCTGACCCGAAGGGTGACATCGCCGTTATCAACACCTGTGGCTTCATTGCAGATGCCAAGGAGGAGAGTATCAACACCATTCTGGAGCAGGTGCAACGCAAGGCCGAAGGTGAGGTCGAGAGAGTCTACGTCATGGGCTGTCTCTCAGAGCGTTACCTCGCCGAGTTGGAGGAAGAAATCCCCGAGGTCGACGGGTGGTACGGGAAGTTCAACTACAAGGATTTGCTAAAGGCTCTACCCAGCAGACCCTCCCCCAACCCCTCCCTGCAGGGAGGGGAGTATATACATTTGTCATCAGAATTGTCTGCGGATGAAGTAACCGCTCCCCTTCCTGCAGGGAGGGGTTGGGGGAGGGTCTTAACCACCCCTCCCCACTACGCCTACATCAAGATTAGCGAGGGCTGCGACCGCTCGTGTGCGTACTGCGCCATACCCCTCATCACCGGCCGTCACCGCAGCCGGCCCATGGAGGAAATCCTCGACGAGGTGCGCTCGCTGGTGGCCCGCGGGGTGAAGGAGTTTCAAGTTATCGCGCAGGAGCTAACCTACTATGGCCTTGACCTTTACGGCGAGCGGCGCATTGCCCAGCTCGTTGAGCAGATGGCCGACATAGAGGGCGTCGTGTGGATACGCCTGCACTATGCCTACCCCACCAACTTCCCCTGGGAGCTGCTGCGCGTGATGCGTGAGAAGCCCAACGTCTGCCGCTACATCGACGTGGCCCTGCAGCACGTGAGCGACAATGTCCTGGCCCGCATGAAGCGCATCATCACCCGCCAGCAGACCTACGACTTCGTAGAGCGCCTGCGCAGCGAGGTGCCCGGCATCCACCTGCGCACCACGATGATGGTGGGCTTCCCCGGCGAGACCGACGACGACTTCCGCCAGCTGCTCGACTTCGTGAAGTGGGCACGCTTCGAGCGTCTCGGCGCCTTCGCCTACAGCGAGGAGGACGGCACCTGGTCGGCCGCCCACTATGAGGACGACGTGCCCGACGACGTGAAGCAGCGCCGCCTGGACCGCCTCATGCGCGTGCAGCAGAACATCAGCGCCGAGCTCGAGGCCCAGAAGGTGGGCACCACCCTGCCCGTCATCATCGACCGCACCGAGGGCGACTACTACGTGGGCCGCACCGAGTTCTGTTCGCCCGAGGTGGACCCCGAGGTGCTCATCCCGCGGGGAGCAAACGGAATTGAAAGTGACGATACTTGCAAGCTCGACATAGGTAATATATATAATGTGAAGATTATCGACTCCGAGGAGTTCGACCTCTACGGCGAGGTCGTGGACTGACGGTTTGTAAGCGCGTACCAACGATTTTCCGAAAAAGTTGAAATGCCGACGGCGTTTTTTCCAAACCACGTCGGTGTTACAGATTGGTCACACAGATTTCACTGATTTCACAGATTGCTTGCCGGGGAAATCCGTGAAATCTAAATTCCTCGAAAACTTGCCGCCGTTTCAGAATAATTTCGTAACTTTGCCCTGGCGGGTAAGGACGTGGGGCAAGCCTTTGAGCCTGCCTATGCCAACTGCCCCGACAGCCGCCACCCGCACTGGATAGACCTGGGCCTGCCCAGCGGCACGAAGTGGCAGTGTTGCAACGTAGGAGCCATTGCGCCCGAGGAGTATGGCAGTTACTATACCTTCGACGAGGCACAGGTCTGCAACCCGCCTTCGCTCGACCAGATAAATGAGCTGTGGAACAATACCTTCCACGAGTGGACCGCGCTGAACGGCGTGAAGGGACGAAAGTTCACCAGCAGCAACGGCGGCTCTGTGTTCATCCCCGCCGCGGGCTACCGCAACTATTCGGACATGGGCATCTAAGAAGCGGGCTCGGGCGGCGTCTACTGGTAGTCCACGCCTCGCAGCGAGTACAACGGCTATTACCTCCGCTTCGGTTCGGGCGGGTGCTAATTGCAGACACAGCCGTTAGAAAGTTGCCTTTGCCCGTATATTAAATGTAGGAAGGGTAGGGGAAATCTTGAAACGCTGTCAGTGTTTGTATAAACACTGACAGCGTTTGTACAAACACTGCCTTGGTTTGTACAAACACTGTCTTGGTTTGAAGAATCGCCGTCGGTGTGGCAAAAGAGATTTCGCAGCCAACGGCCTGAAAGGCCAGAAAGCAGGTAGCCCAGGGCAGCGCCCTGGGTGGAGCGATGGAGGTAAATACGGCCTGAAAGGGCAAAAGCATTGGTATAGAATAATGCTTTCTGGCCTTTCAGGCCGTTGGCTGCGCGTCACTTTTCACTCCAACCATGCGAAAATTGAATATATTTTATTTGGAGGGTTGGAAATTATTTCCTATCTTTACAGCGTCCAAGTAGGAGGCGACGTGTCTCACGTCGCAATCCAGCAGACTGTTGCGACGTGAGACACGTCGCCTCCTACTGCAAAGCGGCTTAATAACTATTAGTTATATAGAAGCGTCAATCCTTCCTGTCTCTGGAAGCGCCCAATGACGATAAGCCTTAAGTCATTACTTCAACCCACTCTTTAAACCCTAACAATTGTGAAACGACTCTTTACTTTTCTGACGCTCCTGGCCCTGGGCTGCATCCTTGCCCACGCCGAGGACTACGGCCTGAAGATTGTAGGTAAGGACATTACCTCTTCTGGCAACATCGATGCCGGACAGACCACCGGCACTATCAGCTGGAATGGTGACAATAGCGAGCTGACGTTCACGAACGTGACAGCCAACAACATTTCCGGCTCTGCTTTTGTGAGCTTTAAGGGTTCGGGCAGCATCACACTCAAGTTTATTGGCAACAACACTATCACGTCTTCCCAGACCATCATTCGCTCCAGCAGCTCCGCCAGTGTCTACATTTATGGTGAGCTCAACAAGACGGGACGGCTCACGCTGACGATGAACGACAATGCTAGCGAGGGGGGCTGCCCCATCTGGGTGAGCGGCAACCTCCAAATCGGCAGATTATACCTGAACGCAACGGGCAAGAACTATGCCATCACGGGCGGTGGGTCGAACAGCATTAGTTTCGACGAGACCATACTCGACGCACGTACCATGATGGGCAGCTACGGTGCCCTCTGCGACTTTGCGTCTGCATCGTTCAATCAGTGGGATGCCTATCTCATCACCGGCAGCTTCAACAAGGAGAAGAAAGCCGTCTGCGACGGTGGCGGCACCCCCCTCTCACGGGTCAGGACCGACGCCTCGCTGCTCGTCAATGGCGCCATCGTCGGCATAGGCTACACACAGCCCAAACGGGTCTATCCTTCAGGCCTCAAAGTGGGCACCATCACCTATTCATACGATGATAAGACCCTGACGCTCGACGGAGTGAACATGAAGTGCGTGGGCGGCTCCTACGCCATCGTCAACAAGAAGCTCTCGGGACTGACCATATGGCGGCGTGTTTTTCGATGGCAAGGAAAGAGGCATCTGGGGCAACGGAGGCAACTATGCCAGCAGCACCGTCACCCTGAAGCAGAACACGCCAAACTCGGACTACTATTTCAGGGGCCATGACAACGGAGCCATCATCAATGTGGCCGACCTCAAGTTCGAGGGCATGGACTTCTTCTACAGCGACGACTACGGCACGCCCGGCTGCTACTTCGACGAAAGATACGTCAGGCAGAACGGCGGCAAGGTGGTGGCGGGCGACGACATGGTCAACGTCTACGGCATTGACCAAGACTACGGCATCATCGTCGCCGGCGTGCCCGTCACCTCGTGCAATTGCCGTGCAGTCGGCTCGAAGTACATCACCGGCGGAGGCCCCAAGGCCGTCTCCTTCGAATACATGGAGGACATGCTGACCCTGGACAACGCCACCATCGACTATAGTGGAGACGATAAAGCATTCCAAACGCTGGAAACCTGCGGCATTGAGCTACTGAACATTAGGCTCGTGGGCGACAACACCATCAGCACCACTGGCTCCCTGGCAGCGCGTATCGGCGGCGGCTCCGTGGACAAGCCCGTCACCACCAAGATAACAGGCGACGGCAGCCTCCAGGCCACAAGCTCTTGGTATGCCATAATGGTCGATAACTACAGCACACTCGACATCGGCGACAAGGCTACCGTCAGGGCAGAGGGTACAGCGACAGGCATCGGCAACAACATGAACGGCGATTTCGGCGAGACACTCATCATACGCGAGAACGCACATCTGGAGGCAAAAGGCGATATTTACGCCATCTGTAGGCTGAACAGCATACAGCTGCTCGACGGCAACAAAATCATGAAGCCCGCAGGTGCCGAGATTGCAAAGGAACAGTTCGGCAGGGGCATCTTCGTAGACGGAAAGCCCACCACTGAGGTGGTGATCGGCAAAAGACTCAAGGGCGACGTCAACGGCGACGGCTCAATCGACGTGGCCGACATCTCGACCATCATCAACGTCATGGCTGGAAAAGCACTTGAGTTTAAAGACGCAGCCGACGTGAACGGAGACCATAACGTAGACGTGGCCGACGTCTCCACCGTCATCGACATCATGGCCGGAAAAGACGGCGGGATGGGCGGAGAAGAATAGCTGCGGCACCGCTCACTCCACGAAGGCAAAACGTGCGGAAGTAGCGTAAATTGAGGGGCACCCGATATTTCCGGAAATATCGGGTGCCCCATGGTTTATTGAAATAATTAACGTAATATTGATTAAAGAATGTTATCCGGCTTTGCCGTTTAGCCGTTTCTGTCCTATCTTTGCATTTTAATTGGTGCAAAGTAATGAACAACAAGCAACTCACATCGGCGCTGGCCGTCGCCACGGGCAGCAGAGTGGCTGACACGGGGCGGCTCCTGGAGAGCGTGGCCCAGCTCATGGGCGACCACTTCGCCAAGGGCGACAGCGTGCAGCTCACGGGACTGGGCACCTTCGAGGTGCGCAAGAAGATGGAGCGCGTCATCGTCAACCCCGGCACGGGCCAGCGAATGCTCGTGCCGCCGAAGCTGGTGCTGGCCTTCAAGCCACACAAAGGAGGGAGGAGTTAGTAAGCCCCACCCCCGGCCCCTCCCCCGAAGGGAGGGGAGCTTTAGCGGCTTAAGCCTCCCCCTCGGGGGGAGGTTGGTGGGGGCTTGGGAGTTAAGAGTTAAGAGTTAGGAGTGATAAATACTTATGGGCAAGATATATCTTGAAGACTTGGCGGCAGAGCTGGCCCGAAGGGACGACATCAGTCAGAAGCAGGCAAAGCTGTTTCTGAAAGCGCTCGTGGAGACAGTGCAGAAAGGCATTGCCGACGACGGGCTGGTGAAGGTGAAGGGGCTGGGCACGTTCAGGCTCGTGGACATAGAAGCCCGCGAGAGCGTTAGCGTGAACACGGGGCAGCGCGTCATGATAGACAGCCACCAGAAGCTGGCCTTCACCCCCGACACGGCCATGAAGGAACTGGTGAACAGACCCTTCTCCATGTTTGAGACAGTAATAATAAATTGAATATTTTTAGGAGTGAAAAGGAGTGAAAGGGAATTGAGCCGACTATCGTCGGCGGGAGTGAAAGTGTCGATACTTTCATCGCTGAAAGGCATGGCAAGAGTAACGTCACTTTCACTCCCCTTTCACTTCCCTTTCGCTCCCCCCTTCACTTCATGCAAAGTTAAATAACTAATAGATAGAATAATGGCAGAAAACATTGACATCCGCGAACTGAATATCCGGATAGAACAGCAAAGTGGCTTCGTCACCAACCTGGTGGCAGGCATGGACCGCGTCATTGTCGGTCAGAAACATCTCGTCGACTCACTGCTCATCGGCCTTCTGAGCGACGGCAACATCCTGCTCGAGGGTGTGCCCGGCCTGGCTAAGACGCTGGCCATCAAGACCCTCTCGCAGCTCATCGACGCCCAGTACAGCCGCATACAGTTCACCCCCGACCTGTTGCCGGCCGACGTCACCGGTACGATGATTTACTCGCAGAAGGACGAGCGCTTCCTCACCAAGAAAGGCCCCGTCTTTGCCAACTTCGTGCTGGCCGACGAGATTAACCGTGCCCCGGCAAAGGTGCAGAGCGCACTGCTCGAGGCCATGCAGGAGAAGCAGGTGACCATCGGCAGCGAGACCTTCGACCTGCCCTCGCCCTTCCTCGTCATGGCCACGCAGAACCCCATCGAGCAAGAAGGCACCTACCCCCTGCCCGAGGCTCAGGTGGACCGATTCATGCTCAAGGTGGTCATCGACTACCCCTCGCTCGAAGAGGAGAAGAAGATTATCCGCGAGAACATTGGCGGCGGCCTGCCCCGCGTGACGCCCGTCACCTCGGCCAAGGACATACTCAAGGCCCGCGAGGTGGTGCGCGAGGTGTATATCGACGAGAAGATTGAGCAGTACATTGCCGACATCGTCTTCGCCACCCGCTACCCCGACCGCTACGGCCTGAAGGAGCTGAAGGACATGATTTCCTTCGGCGGCTCGCCCCGCGCCAGCATCAACCTGGCCAAGGCTGCCCGCGCCTACGCCTTCATCAAGCGCCGCGGCTACGTGGTGCCCGAGGATGTGCGCGCCGTGGCCCACGACGTGCTCCGCCACCGCATCGGACTGACCTACGAGGCCGAGGCCAGCAGCGTTACCAGCGAGGAGATAGTCAGCAAGATAGTGAATAAGGTGGAGGTGCCCTAAGGTAATGGAGTGAAAGGGAAGTGAAGGGGAAGTGAAAGGGGAGTGAAAGTGACGATACTTCTTACGTAGAGCGAAACTGAGATTATGGCCCTATATAGTTTTGAGAACGTGGTTGCATGGCAGAAAGCCCATGCTTTTACAGTCAGCGTATATGCTATTACCAGAGAGTTTCCAATGGAGGAACTCTACGGGCTGACCTCCCAGTTCCGCAGGGCTGCGGTCTCAATAGAGGCCAATATTGCTGAAGGGTACAAGAAACTAAGCAAGGCAGACAAGCTACGTTTCTTTAATATCTCACAGGGAAGCCTTGAAGAGTGTCGTAACTATATTCTTCTCTCACGCGACCTGAAATTTGCAGACGATGAAGTTATACAACTTCTCTATCAGCAAATAGAACAGGCCAGCTGGTTCTTAAACAAATACTGTCAAGGAATAATTAACAACAACGGAGTCAAAGATGAATGACGAAGGGGAAAATGTAGCGAAAAAGCTAACGTTCCTTTCACTTCCCCTTCACTCCCTTTTCACTCCCCCTTCACTCCCCATAATGAAAAATGGAAACTTCTGAGATCATCAAAAAAGTCCGCAAGATTGAAATCAAGACCCGCGGACTGAGCAACAACATCTTCGCCGGACAGTACCACACCGCCTTCAAGGGTCGCGGCATGGCCTTCTCGGAGGTGCGCGAGTATCAGTATGGCGACGACGTGCGCGACATAGACTGGAACGTGACGGCCCGATTCAACAAACCCTACGTCAAGGTGTTTGAGGAGGAGCGCGAGCTGACCGTCATGCTACTCGTCGACGTCAGCGGCTCGCTCGACTTCGGCACGCAGCGGCAGATGAAGCGCGACATGGTGACCGAGATAGCCGCCACACTGGCCTTCTCGGCCATACAGAACAACGACAAGATTGGCGTCATCTTCTTCTCGGACAAGGTGGAGAAATACATTCCGCCGAAGAAGGGCCGCAAGCACATACTCTACATCATACGCGAGATGCTCGACTTCCATGCCGACAGCCGACGCACCGACGTGGCACAGGCCATAGAGTTCCTCACCGGAGTGAGCAAACGGCGCTGCACCGCCTTCCTGCTCTCAGACTTCTACGTGCGCCAGGACTTCAGCCAGCAGCTCACCATCGCCAACCGCAAGCACGACGTGGTGGCCATACAGGTGTATGACCGCCGGGCCATGGAGCTGCCCGACGTGGGACTGATGAAGGTGGTCGACGCCGAGACGGGATTTGAGCAGTATGTAGACACCGGCAGCCGACGGCTGCGCGACAGCTACCACCGATACTGGACCAAACGGCAGGCCGACCTGCGCGAGACCTTCGCCAAGAGCAACGTAGACAGCGTGAGCATTGCCACCGACGGCGACTATGTCAAGTCGCTCCTCGGACTGTTCAGGCAGAGAAGTTAAGTAAGAACAGATTTAAAACAGACAATAGTGAATGAAGTCAAAAGGTAGATGGATAATGCTGGTGGGCTTAACGCTTATCGCTTATCACTTATCGCTTATCACTTCGTTGGCGCAAGTTAAAGTAGAGTCGACGATAAGTGCCATGGAGATGCTGGTGGGCCAGCAGGTGATGCTCACCGTCTCGGCCACCGCCGACGAGGGCGCCACCGTGACCTTTCCACAAGAGGCACAGCTGCCCGTGGGCATAGAGTTCATGGGAGCCGTGGAGATGCCCGAGGAGAAGACCGCCGACGGACAGGTGCTCTACCAGCGCGGATACGTGCTCACCTCCTTCGAGGACACGCTCTACTACATACCACCCTTCACCGTCAACGTAGACGGCAAGGACTATGAGACGAAGAAACTGGCGCTGAAGGTGCTCACCGTAGACGTGGACACCACCGACTACGAGAAATACTACGGCCCGAAGACCATACAAGACAACCCCTTCAACTGGGAGCTCGACGAGTGGGCCGTGCCCTTCTGGCTCAGCGTGATGATGCTCGTCATGCTCGCCCTGACCTATTACCTCTACCTGCGGCTGCGCGACAACAAGCCCGTCATCGCCCGTCCGCGGTTCATACGCCGGCTGCTGCCCCACCAGAAGGCTATGCAGGCCATCGAGGAGATAAAGGCAGAGCGGATGCAGACCGCCGAGGACCCGAAGGAGTACTACACCCGACTGACGGACACCCTGCGCAAGTACATCGAGGAGCGCTACGGATTCTATGCCATGGAGATGACCAGCACGGAAATCATAGACCGTCTGCAGCAGGAAGACCCGGAGTCGCTGGCAGAGCTGACACAGCTCTTCCAGACCGCCGACCTGGTGAAGTTTGCCAAGTACTCGACGCTCATCAACGAGAACGACGCCAACCTCGTCTCGGCCATCGACTTCATCAACCGCACGAAGGTGGAGGTGCCACCCGAGCAGCAGGTCATCAAGCAAGACCTCACCGAGGAGGAGAAGCAGACGAAGAAGAGCCGCACCACGCTCAAGGCCGCCGTCACCGTGCTGGCCGTGGCCGCGTCAGCGCTGTTCTGCTATATCGTGTACTGTGTTATTGACTTGATTTAGGAGAGAAAGTTATGCAAGAGAAAAGAGCCATGATAATCAATATGATTCGTGAAACCATTCGTGAAGCAGAGCCAACTGCCCAAATCATTCTCTATGGTTCCCGTGCCAGAGGTGATGCACATGAAGGAAGCGACTGGGATGTGCTGGCTATTGTTGACAAGCCAAGATTGAGCGTGAAAGAACGTGGCAACATTCAGTATCCTGTTTGGGATAAAGGGCTTGATATGGGAGAGGAAATAAATGTGTTCTCATACACCAGACGACAATGGGAACAGGCTCCTCCGTCTCTTTTTAAGAATAATGTATTGAGAGAGGGGATAGTGCTATGAGTTTAGATATGGACAACAGAAAAGCAGTCGTAGACTACCGGAAGGAAAAGGCTGATGCCGCCCTGGAGGATGCCGATTTCTTAGCTCAGGCGGGAAAGTACAATCTCGCCGCCAACCGTTTATATTACGCTCTGTATTATGCTTGCACTGCACTTCTGATTAGTAAGGAAATTCCCACAAAACGTCATGCTGGCATGATTGCACAGATTAGCAGGCATTTTGTAAAAACAGGAGTCCTTTCTGTTGACGATGGAAAGCTTATAAAGGTTATGTTTAACCTACGCCATGAGGGTGATTATGAAGACTTCGTTGATGTGCAGGCTGAGGATTTAGAAGAATTTACTCCTCTCGTTCGCTCCTTAGTTCGAAAGCTGAAAGGGCTGACTGAGATATAAGACCGTTTACATATTCACACCTACTGCAAAATAGTATATATAGAGGAAAACAACTGTAGAATATGGAATTTGCCAATAGAGAATATCTGCTGTTATTGCTGCTCATCCTGCCCTACATCGTGTGGTACGTGATGTGGCGCAAGAAGAGCGAACCCACTATCCGCATGGCCGACACGTTCGCGTTCCGCTATGCCCCGCGCTCGTGGAAGGTGCTGCTCATGCCGGTGCAGCTGCTGCTGCGCATCGCGGCCTTCACCCTGCTGGTCATCGCCCTGGCCCGCCCGCAGACCCACGACTCGCTGAAGAACGAGACCATAGAGGGCATCGACATGATGCTGGCCATGGACGTGTCGACGTCGATGCTGGCCGAGGACCTCTCGCCCAACCGCATAGAGGCCGCCAAGAGCGTGGCCGCAGAGTTCATAGCCGGACGTCCTAACGACAACATCGGACTGACTATCTTCGCCGGCGAGGCGTTCACACAGTGCCCCATGACCATCGACCACGGAGCGCTGCTGTCTCAGCTGAAGAACGTGCGCACCGACATAGCCGCCCGCGGGCTCATAGAGGACGGCACCGCCATCGGCATGGGACTGGCCAACGCCGTGGGGCGACTGAAGGACTCGAAGGCCAAGAGCCGCGTCGTCATCCTACTCACCGACGGCTCGAACAACAGGGGCGACATCTCGCCTATGACCGCTGCCGACATAGCCAAGAGCCTCGGCATACGTGTTTACACCATCGGCGTGGGCACCAACGGCATGGCGCGCTACCCCATCGCTGCCGGCGGACAGACGCAGTACATCCAGGTGCCGGTGGAGATTGACACCAAGACGCTGGGAGACATCGCTCGTGGCACCGACGGAAAGTTCTACCGCGCCACCAACGCCCGCGAGCTGCGCGAAATCTATCAGGAGATAGACAAGCTGGAGAAGTCGAAGATAGACGTGCAGCACTTCAGCCGTCGCTATGAGGCCTACCAGCCCTTCGCCCTCGGCGCCCTGCTGGCCTTGCTGCTCGAGGTGCTGCTGCGCATCACCGTGTTCCGCAGAATACCTTAGACTATATTGCGCCCCTTATGCAAGTTTCGTCCCTCCCTGTGCCTCGTGTGAGGGTGGGGGATATATGGGGATTTTTAGCTTGCCCGATTCCGACACTCGTTATGCGGAATCAGGCAAGCTAAATTCCTTTTAGCATCGGCAACTTATTGCCTGAATGGAGGAAAGGATATTGCGCCCGAACCTTCTGACGACGCGGTCCGCGCCAACAGGGGAGGCTCCGATTGTGACCTCGGCACGTTAATTTTTGAAGATTTTCTACAAATAGTTTGCGGCAATCAACATATTTTTGTACTTTTGTAGCCTTAAAGCGACACTTAACACAAAAGACTAATGAATAAGATTGTACGTAAAGAGCAGTTCTCGGAGAAAGTTTTTCTCTTCGAGATTGAAGCCCCGCTGATTGCGCAGAGCCGCAAGGCGGGCAATTTCGTCATCGTGCGTGTAGGACAGAAGGGCGAGCGTATGCCGCTGACCATCGCTGCCGCCGATACCGATAAAGGCACCATCACGCTGGTGGTGCAGAAGGTGGGCCTGTCGTCGACGAAGCTGTGCGACTTGGG
This sequence comes from uncultured Prevotellaceae bacterium, assembly GCA_946644025.1. The sequence goes on from CAMPCG010000017.1 coordinate 13,682, forward strand.
CGTAGGCGACTATGTGACCGACGTGGTAGGTCCGCTGGGCAATCCCACAAGGATAGAGAAGTACGGCACCGTGGTGTGCGCCGGCGGAGGCTTGGGCGTAGCGCCGATGTTGCCCATCATACAGGCCCTGAAGAAGGCCGGAAACCGAGTGCTCAGTGTCATGGCAGGACGGTCGAAAGACCTTATCATACTGGAAGACAAGGTGCGCGAGGCAAGCGACGAGGTGATTATCATGACCGACGACGGCTCTTACGGCGAGAAGGGTGTGGTCACCGTGGGCATAGAGAAATTCATCGAGCAGGAACACGTGGACAAGGTGTTCGCCATAGGACCGCCCATTATGATGAAGTTCTCGAACCTTACGGCGCAGAAGCACGGCATACCCTGCGAGGTGAGCCTCAACACCATCATGGTGGACGGAACGGGCATGTGTGGCGCCTGCCGACTGACCATCGGCGGCAAGACGAAGTTCGTCTGCATAGACGGCCCAGAGTTCGACGGCGCACTCGTAGACTGGGACGAGATGTTCAAGCGAATGGGAACGTTCAAGAACGTCGAGCGCGAGGAGATGGAGCATTATCAAGAGCACCAAGACAAAGTGGCCCCCCCTTCGGCCCCCGAGGGGGCTACGATAGACTCTCCCCTGAACGGCAAAACTATAGAAGCCCCCTCGGGGGCCGTAGGGGGGGCCTCGCCTTCGGGGCCTGAGTCTCTTACTGACCGTAACGCCCCGTGGCGCCAGGAGCTGCGCAACAGCATGAAGCCGAAGGAGCGTATGCAGATAGAGCGCGTGGTGATGCCCGAACTCGACCCCGTCTATCGTGCCACCACCCGCACTGAGGAGGTGAACATCGGCCTCACCGCCGAGATGGCCGTGCAGGAGGCAAAACGCTGCCTGGACTGCCCCAAGCCGTCGTGCATTGAGGGTTGTCCGGTGAATATCGACATACCGTCGTTCGTGAAAAACATTGAGCGTGGTGAGTTCCTTGCCGCCGCCAAGGTGCTGAAGCAGACATCGGCACTGCCGGCCGTCTGCGGTCGTGTATGCCCGCAGGAGAAACAGTGCGAGAGTCGATGCGTACACCTGAAGAGTGGCGGAAAGGCTGTCGCCATAGGCTACCTGGAGCGCTTCGCTGCAGACTATGAGCGTGAGAGCGGAAACATATCGCTGCCCGAGATAGCACCGGCCAACGGCATGAAGATTGCCGTCGTGGGAAGCGGACCCGCCGGACTCTCCTTCGCCGGAGACATGGTGAAGAAGGGCTACGACGTCTATGTATTTGAGGCACTGCACGAGATAGGCGGCGTGCTGAAGTATGGCATACCAGAGTTCCGACTGCCCAACAAGATTGTCGACGTGGAGATTGAAGGCCTGCGCAAGATGGGCGTACACTTCCAGACCGACGTCATCGTTGGTAAAACCATCTCGGTGAAGCAGCTGGAGGAACGGGGCTTCAAGGGAATCTTCGTGGGCAGCGGCGCCGGACTTCCCAACTTCATGAACATTCCGGGCGAGAACGCCATCAACATCATGTCGTCGAACGAATACCTGACCCGTGTGAACCTTATGGACGCAGCCAACCCCACCACCGACACGCCCATCAACCTGGGCAAGCGGGTGATGGTCGTGGGCGGAGGCAACACCGCTATGGACTCCTGCCGTACGGCCAAGCGCCTGGGCGCCGACGTCACGCTGGTATACCGACGCTCGGAGCAGGAGATGCCAGCCCGACTGGAAGAGGTGAAACATGCTAAGGAGGAGGGGATAAAGTTCCTCACGCTGCATAATCCCCTGGAGTATCGTGCCGACGAGAACGGCGCCGTCTGCCAGGCAGTCCTGCAGGTGATGGAGCTGGGCGAACCCGATGCCAGCGGACGCCGCAGCCCCGTGCCTGTGGAGGGAAAGACCGTTACACTCGACGTGGACCAGGTCGTCGTGGCCGTCGGCGTGAGTCCCAACCCCCTGGTGCCCAAGAGCATCGAGGGACTGGAGCTGGGACGGAAGAACACTATCGTGGTCAACGAGGACATGCAGTCAAACCACCCCGAAATCTTTGCCGGAGGCGACATCGTGCGCGGAGGCGCTACCGTCATCCTCGCCATGGGTGACGGGCGCAAGGCTGCGCAGCACATGGATGAGTATTTAACGAAAGTAAAGTGATATGAGCAGACTATATGGTTACCAGCTTTTGCTGATGTTACTCTTGGGGACGGTCGCCTCATCGAAGGTGAACGCAGCCACAGCGAACGAGCTGACGTTGATAGTGAAGGGACAGCCGATGACGATAGAAATGTCGAAGACGACGGTCATCACCTATACCGACAACACGCTGCACATCAAGACCAACGCGGAAAGCACCGACGTTCCCGTTGCCGACATCTCCGGAGGTGCATTCCCAAAGGTCGTCCATGGCGATGTGAACGGTGACTATGCGGTCGATGTGGCCGACATCGCCAGCATCATCAGCGTCATGGCCAGTGCCACTACTCCCGAGGCGTCAGCCTCGGGTAATGCCGACGTGAACCACGACGGCGCGGTGGACGTGGCCGATATTGCAACAACAATCTCTATTATGGCAGGAAAATAAAAAAAGTATACAAGATTATGAAAAGGACAATTCTTATGTCGCTTTTTGCGACGCTTTTATCGGTATTTACCGCTACGGCACAGGAGAACACTTACAGCATCATCGTCAAGATGCAGAATGGCACCGTGCTGACCATCGGGCCTAACGAGGCCGACAGTATCTTCTTCGACGACGGAAAGCTGACCGCGTCGGGAAAGAGCATCGAGGACATCATCAAGCGCCTGGATAATCAAGAGGACATGTTTAAAGTAGTTCAGGACGAAACATCCATGCTGAAAGTCCGGATAGAAGAAAACACCTATTCTGTCAAGAGTAACACGGAAAGTATCAATGCTGTTCAGGCACAAGTTGAAAATCTCAATGCAAGCCTAAATACTGTAAAGTACTCGACGGATGCCATCAATGCTGTGGTTCATAAGAATGAAGCAGAGATTGATGTGTTACAGGCAGAAATGAACGACCAGGAGAAGAAGATTGAAATGTTGGATGCTGATAACAAAGCGATGATGGCCAGGATAGCCCAGTTGGAGGCTATTGTCAATGAACTGCAGAACAGATAAACCCTCAATAACTAAAAACAATGTTTAGCAAAGAAACCTATATCCGCCGCCGTGCGGAACTGAAACGCCTTGTAGGCAATGGCGTTATCGTGTTCTTCGGAAACAACGAGTCGCCGATGAACTATCCAGCTAATGTCTATTCACCCATGCGCCAGGACTCCTCCTTCCTCTACTACTTCGGACAGAAGCGCGAGGGGCTGGTGGGCATCATCGACATTGACAACGACCAGGAGTGGCTGCTGGGCAACGACATCGATGTGGCCGACATCGTGTGGATGGGCTATACGCCCTCTGTCAGCGACCTTGCCGCAGAGGTGGGGGTTGCAAAGACTGCCCCGCTCGCCCAGCTCAGTCAGCTATGCTGCAACAGTGGTGCAGCAAAGAGGACGCTCCACTTCCTGCCCCCCTATCGTCACGACACCATGATTCAGCTCATGGACCTCACGGGCATACACCCCTCGAAGCAGAAGGAGGCCGCCTCGGTAGAGCTTATCAAGGCCGTGGTGAAGATGCGTTCGCGCAAGGAGCTGCAGGAGATAGACCTCATTGAGCGTGTTTGCGACATCGGCTACGAGATGCACGTCACGGCCATGGATCTCATTGAGCCGGGCAAGACCGAGCGCGAGGTGGCAGGCCAGGTGGACGGCGTCGCCCGCTCACGGACACAGGGCAACTCGTTCCCCACCATATTCTCGCAGCATGGCGAGATTATGCATGGCTCTCCCAGCGATGCCCGTATGGAGGAGGGGCGGCTGGTCATCTGCGATGCTGGCTGCGAGCTGGAGGGCTATGCCTCAGACAACACCCGCACCATGCCTGTCAGCGGACGCTTTACCCCGAAACAACTGGACATATACCGCATCGTCGAGGAGTGTCACGACTATGTGCTCGATGTGGCCAAGCCCGGCGTGAAGTGGGCCGACGTACACTTTGCCGTAGCCCGCATGATGACTGAGCGGCTGAAGGAACTTGGACTGATGAAGGGCGATGTGGACGAGGCCGTTGCAGCCGGCGCCCATGCCATGTTCTTCCCCCACGGACTGGGCCACATGATGGGTCTCGACGTACACGACATGGAGGGCCTGGGACAGATATACGTGGGCTTTGACGACGAGACACGTCCCAACCTGGAGCAGTTCGGCACCAACTGCCTGCGCATGGGCCGCCGACTGGAGCCAGGATTCATCCTCAGCGACGAGCCAGGCATCTACTTCATACCCGCACTCATAGACAAGTGGCGCGCCGAAGGCCACTGCAAGGACTTCCTTTGCTTCGACAAGATAGAGGAGTACAGGGACTTCGGCGGCGTGCGCATAGAGGACGACCTGCTCATCATGGAGGGCGGATGCCGCTTCATGGGCCACAAGCGTATACCCTACCACCCCGAGGACGTGGAAGAGCGAATGAGCAACCTGCCATTCTAACCCCCAACACCCATCACCCAAACACCCATCACCCAACACCCATCACCCAATGGAAGCATTCTTCCGTACACACAGATACCTTGTGGAGCATGTCAACGCCCCCGTCCGCCGCACGTTGATGGACGAGATTGACTGGAGCCACCGCATGATTGGCATCAAGGGGACACGGGGCGTGGGCAAGACAACGTTTCTGCTGCAGTACGCCCGCGAGCACTTTGACCTCGAGGACAAGCAGTGCCTCTATGTCAACATGAACAACTTCTACTTCCAGGGTCGGGGCATTGCCGACTTCGCCGGCGAGTTCTATCACCACGGCGGCCGCGTGTTGCTCATCGACCAGGTGTTCAAGCAGCCCGACTGGTCGAAGGAACTTCGCCGCTGCTACGACCTCTACCCTGGGCTGAAGATTGTGTTCACCGGTAGCAGCGTGATGCGACTGAAGGACGAGAACCCCGAGCTGAATGGCATCGTACAGAGCTATAATCTGCGGGGGTTCTCCTTCCGTGAATTCCTCAATTTGATGACGGGCAATGAGTTCCGTCCTTACTCGCTCGAAGAGATTCTCACAGACCACGAGCACATCGTCAAGCAGATATTGCCGAAGGCTTCGCCGCGAAAGTATTTCCAAGACTACATCCACCACGGGTTCTATCCTTTCTTCCAGGAGCACCGCAACTACTCTGAAAACCTGCTCAAGACGATGAACATGATGACCGAGGTGGACATCCTGCTCGTCAAGCAGATAGAGCTGAAGTACCTCACGAAGATCAAGAAGCTCTTCTACCAGCTGGCCGAGGAGGGGCCCAAGGCGCCCAACGTCAGCAAGCTGGCCATGGACATCGAGACCAGCCGCGCCACCGTGATGAACTACATCAAGTATCTGGCCGACGCCCGCCTGCTGAACATGATCTACCCCGTGGGCGAAGCCTTCCCGAAGAAGCCGTCGAAGGTGATGCTCCACAACTCCAACCTGCTCTACGCCATCTACCCCATCCACGTCGATAAGCAGACGGCCATGGAGACCTTCTTCGTCAACTCGCTGTGGAAGGACCATAAGGTCAACCAGCAGCCGCGCGACACCCGC